>NZ_JAIJZQ010000019.1:0-43072 GCF_019754195.1 Streptococcus sp. 2018037 | reverse complement strand
GATTATAGGGAATGTGATGTGGTCCAGTTTGAAAAGAGGTCGTTTTATCAGAACGATTTCTTGGTAGAATCACATCACTACCATCAACAGCTAGGATAGGAAGGTTGTGAGAGATTGGAATTTTAGAAGTAATATTGGTAAACAGGGCTTTAAAAGCTTGATGTTTGATCTGATATCGTCGTTGAACAAAGGCAGATTGAGTGACTGGCAAATCTAAATCAAGTAGCTCTTTGGCTAAGGTATTACCACCCATGGTCAGTATAGCTTGAATAATGGTTTTCATCGTTAGCTGACTTTTCCGACTAAAATCTTTTTCAGGATGAAGCACAAACTGGTTTGCGGTGGAAACGATGTCGTTAATACTATCAAGTAAATGAGCTTTAATCTGGTCTAGCATGATTTTTCCCCTTTTATTTCTAGTGTAACATAAAAAACTAACCTACCACAAAACGTGATAGGTTAGCTAACTTAATGACATTGGACTTGCGGCCCTCCTTGTTTTATTGGCAATCGGTTTTGTCATGAGTTTCTGGTATATCTTATTGCCCATTGGGCTCCTAATTGGCTATTTTTACAAGAGAGAGGCTATCCAGCGTTTTTTGAATAGAGATTCTATAAAACGCTTGCAGGTATTAGCGCTATCTATTCGTTCGGGCTATGAAAAGCATCAAGAGCTCTCGGTGGAAAAGGGTGAGGATAAGGTTGTGTTACAGTTGCGAAGCAGACTGTTAGGACAATTATTTGAATTAGACCAGCTCTATCAAAAAGTTGGAAAATATCTGAATGGATATGAAAGTAAAGAGGTTGTAGATACCTTGCAACTAAAATATCATTTAAAACTGCCAGAAGCTAAAACAGAAGAAAATACTGACACACAGGTTTCTACTGGTGGTAATGCTGTGATGGATGAACAAGGCATGATAGCGGATTTAGCTCCTGAAATTCTAGAAACCTATTGTAATATTCAAAGAGACAATCTTGTTATTCTTGAAAAGCTGGAAAAGGCGACAGATAAGAGGGAAGAATTGACAGCTGTCCATGAGGCCAATATGAGTCGGTTTAACGATATTTTACAGGGCTATTTGAAAATCAAAAAATCACCGAAAGATTATTTCAACGCAGAAGAACGATTGGTGCAGGCAAAATCAGCCATGGAAATTTTTGATAAGGATTTGGATGATACCATCAAACAATTTAACGAAGCGGATATGAAAGATTTTGAAGTCAGTCTGCGTATGATGAAAAGAGAAGAGGAATAGAGAAGATGTCAGGATTTAATTTCGATATTGATCAGATTGCTAATAATAGTTTATCAACCAAAGATAAGACAACAGAGCTTATTCAAGCGACTCCGACTGGAGATAATTCAAAAGTTTCTTTCTTGGCTCAATTGACCCCAGAACAACAGACAGGCATTCGTGCCAAGGCTCCCCAATTGGTGGATAACTTCTTAGCTAATCAAAATGCCCTCTTGGATTTTGGTAAGGAAGCGGTAGAAGAAGTCAATGCCACGGTCAATCACATTTTGTCAGAACAGAAGAAGATTGAAATTCCACAGGTGGATGAGCTTTTGGCCAATACCAACCGTGAATTGAATGGCTTTGTGGCTAAGTATAAGGACATTTCCACAACTGCTGAATTAGAAAAGAAACCAGGTTTCTTCCAACGCCTGTTCAAGCAGACCAAGAATGATTTGCAGGAATTTTATTTTGATTCGCAGACCATTGAAAAGAAAATGGATAGCATGGCAGCTAGTGTGGTCAAGCAGGAAGAAGTGTTGGCGCGCAATATTGTTTCTGCAGAGCTTTTGATTGAAAATAATACCAAGTCTATCGAGAATTTGGTTGGGGTCATCGCCTTTATTGAAGCGACTGGTCAGGAAGCTGCAGAGCGTGCAAAATTGGCACAAGAAAACCTCGCAACTTTAGTACTGACTACAGTCGATTATCAAGTAGCTTCTGAGAAGTTGGCACGTGTAACAGAGGTTGCTAATATCCTCGAACAACAACATTCTGAGTATATGAGTCGCTTATATGTCGCGTGGACAACGACACCGCAGATGCGTAATCTGGTCAAGGTTTCTTCGGATATGAAACAGCGCCTTGGGATGTTACGTCGCAATACTATTCCAACAATGAAATTGTCCATTGCACAGTTGGGCATCTTACAACAATCTATCAAGTCTAGCCAGACGGCAGATGCGATTGTCAATGCTAATAATGCTGCCCTTCAAATGCTTGCGGATACATCAAAAGAAGCCATCCCGATGATGGAACGCACAGCTCAGAATCCGACCCTTTCAGTAGCATCTGTTACCAAATTGGCAGAAAGTTTGGTTGCCCAAAATAATGGCATTATTGCAGCTATAGATGAAGGGCGTCAGAAACGTCGGGAGTTGGAAGCAGCTATTGTACGGTCTGCAGAGACTATCAATGATTCTGTTAAGCTACGCGATCAAAAAATCATTGCTGCTTTGCTGGAACAAGGAAAAGAAGCACAGTCTGAGGCAGAGCAACCACTTGAAACCAATTAATAATATAAAACCTGCAGTTCAGTGAAACTGCAGGTTTTATTTAATGGCGTTCTATTGGTTTTTTATCTCGATCTAAAGTAAATCCCTCACCGAGTACTTCATGTGCGTCTGTAATAGTGATAAATGCGTGGGGGTCAATGCGATGAATAAGCTCCTTCATCTCTTGGAGTTGGCTCTTATATATGACTGAGTAAATCATGTTGACATCGGCTTTGCTGTAGAAACCTTGTGCTTTGATAAAGGTGACACCACGCTCGATTTCACAATCAATAGCCTGAGCCAATTGGTCAGATTTTTGGGAAACAATCATAACTCCCTTGCTACCATATCCGCCCTCCGTGACAAAATCAATAACCTTGGAAGCAATAGCAACCATCATTAAAGTATATAGAACTGTTCGGAGGTCTTTAAAAACAATAACAATCAGAGTTAGGATGAGGATGTCAACTGCAAGAATGATTTGTCCAATGGAGTAAGGTAGGAATTTATGACCGATACGAGCAATAATATCGCTTCCCCCAGTCGTTCCGCCAGCACGGAAGATGGTTCCTAATCCTAGTCCCATAAGAATCCCACCAAGGATACTAACGAGTATCAAATCTTGTTGTAGATTGATTGAAAAATGGATTTTTTCAAAAATGGCCAACCAAAAGGTAACGCTAAAGGTTCCTAAGATACTGAGATAGAGAGTCTTCTTTCCGAGTATTTTCCACCCGAGGATGAACAATGGAATATTAATCACAATGTTCATTATCCAAGGTTGAATATGAAAAAGGTAGTAAATAATCAGCGTCAATCCAGTTGCGCCACCCTCGAATAGACGATTGGGCATGATTAAATAATTTAGCCCAAAGGCAAATAGCCCTGCACCAAGCAAAATAAGTAAAATATTTTTCAAACGAACCATAAGCATCTCCGAATATGTGTATATATCAATTTTAAAAGATTTTCTCCTTAAAAACAAGTCAATTTTCAAGTGATTTTTTGACTAATTTTTGGTAAAATGGAATGAATATCTAAGAACCAGTATTCACAAGTGAAATGCTTGTATATATGGTCATTTAGTTTCTCTTTTATTACTTCAACGAGCGAGGAAGCGTCGTTTCCTTATTTTCAAGTTCAAACGGGAGTGGGAAAGAACTCGACTGGTCTAAAAAGAGTTCCCCTCACTTCCAAGCAGTTGGCTCGGGCTAAAATAGTCCACTGGACTATTTTACTCCCACCCCCGCACAGCTCCAACTATCTCTCAGATTGTTGGAGCAAGTACTAAAAGTAAACTAAACGACTATAAGAGATAGTTTTTCGCTAATCAAGGCAGTTTTTTTGAGGGAATACTGACTGTATTTTGAAAACACTAACGAAGATTAGTTGAAAAACTAGCCTTAGATGGAAGTGCTGAACTGTGCATACAGGTTCTAAGAGCGAGGGAAAGATGAGAAACGGTTTTTTTATTACATTTGAAGGCCCAGATGGAGCTGGAAAAACAACTGTATTGCAACAGTTATTGCCAGCCTTGCAGGAATTGGGGCCAGAAGTAGTCACAACTAGAGAGCCAGGTGGAGTGGCTATTGCAGAAGAAATTCGCAATATTATTCTGAATCCTGCAAATACAGCGATGGATGATAAGACGGAGCTGTTATTGTTCATTGCAGCACGACGTCAGCATTTGAAAGAAAAGATTCTTCCTCCCTTGGTACAGGGGAAATTGCTCTTGATTGATCGTTTTATCGATTCCTCTATTGCCTATCAAGGATTTGGACGGGGTTTGGATATAGATGACATTCATTGGCTTAACCAGTTTGCAACAGATGGTTTAAAACCAGATTTAACTCTCTATTTTGATATTGATACAGAAGAGGGGCTGGCTCGAATTGCCCGCAATGCTGACCGTGATGTGGATCGCTTGGATATGGAAAAAGCAGATATGCATAGACGGGTGCGTCAAGGCTATCTTAGTATTTTAGAGCAGGAACCAGAGCGGTTGGTAAAGATTGATGCCAGTCAGCCACTAGAGGCTGTTGTTGCAGATGCTTTGGCGGTCATTAAGAAACGGTTTGCAGAAAGAACATGAAGATTGAAGAACTTAGAAACTTACAACCCAGTGTATTTCAACGTTTTGTGACAATTTTAGAGCAGAGACGTTTGGCACATGCCTATCTATTTTCAGGTGACTTTGCTAGTTTTGATATGGCAATTTTTCTCAGTCAATCGTTATTTTGTCAGGAGAAAGAAGGCGTTCTTCCTTGTCAGAAGTGTCGGTCTTGTCGTCTAATTGAAGCAAATGAGTTTTCAGATCTTACTGTTATTGCACCGCAGGGAAATGTTATCAAAACAGATACGATACGTGAATTAGTTAAGAATTTTTCACAATCTGGATTTGAATCTAATAAGCAGGTTTTCATTATTCGTGATGCTGAGAAAATGCATGCTAACGCAGCCAACTCTTTGCTAAAAGTGATTGAAGAACCTCAGTCAGCTATTCACATCTTCTTATTGACCAATCAGGAAGAGGCTGTCCTTCCTACTATCAAGAGTCGGACACAGATTATAGGTTTTCCTAAAAATATTCCGGCCATGGAGCGAATGTTAGAAGAGGAGGGCTTGTTAAAAACACAAGCGAATCTCTTAGCTCAACTGGTTTCAAGTCAAGAAGAAGCGAAAAAGTTAGCAGAAAATAAAAACTTTTTAGATTTGATGGGACAGACAAAGAAATTTACAGACTTGCTCTTGGTGGAGCCTACACGTGCTTATTTGCAAGTTGGAATCCTAGTGTCTTTAGCTGTGGAAAAAGCTGAGCAGGGACGTTTGTTTGACCTTCTGAGTCTGATATTATCTGAGAAAATGATGGACTCGGCAAACGTACGTGAAAAAATGGATGCTGTTCTTAAGGCTAAGAAGATGTGGCAGGCAAACGTAAGTCTACAAAATAGTCTAGAGTACATAACTCTGTAAAATAAAAGAAAGGGAGATAATGGATAAAAAAGAAATTTTTGATGCCCTAGATGATTTTTCGCAAAATCTTCTAACCACGTTGGCAGAAGTGGATGCTATCAAAAAGCATTTACAGGGAGTTATTGATGAAAATACGACCCTCCGTTTGGAAAATTCCAAGTTGCGCGAACGTTTGGAAAAAGAAGATAAGACAGGCCATAAATCTTCCAACTTTGGTAAGGAGAATTTGGAGAATATTTACGAAGATGGTTTCCATATTTGTACCTTCTCTTATGGTCAACGTAGGGATAATGATGAACCTTGTATGTTCTGTGTAGAATTATTGAATCGAGATTAGGATGAAAGTACAAAAATCATTTAAGGGACAGACGAGTTTTGGGACTTTATACCTGGTGCCAACGCCTATTGGAAACTTACAGGATATGACATACCGAGCTGTTCAGATCTTGAAAGAAGTGGATATAATTGCAGCGGAAGATACGAGAAACACAGGCCTTCTACTCAAACATTTTGAAGTAGAAACCAAGCAAATATCCTTTCATGAACACAATGCCCATGAAAAAATTCCAGTTTTGATTGATTGGCTCAAATCTGGTCAGTCCATTGCGCAAGTTTCTGATGCAGGCCTGCCTTCCATTTCGGATCCTGGTCATGACCTGGTACGGGCAGCGATTGCGGAAGATATTCCTGTTGTAGCACTTCCAGGAGCATCGGCAGGAATTACAGCCTTGATTGCATCTGGTTTGGCACCCCAGCCACATATTTTTTATGGATTTTTACCGAGAAAAGCGGGGCAGCAAAAAGAATTTTTCCAAGAAAAAAAGACCTATCCTGAGACGCAAATTTTCTATGAATCTCCATATCGTGTGGCAGATACCTTAGAAAATATGTTGACAGTTTATGGTGATCGTCAGGTAACGGTTGTTCGAGAATTGACCAAGTTATACGAAGAATACCAGAGAGGAAGCATTTCCGAATTACTAGAGTATTTGGAAGAAAATCCACTTAAGGGAGAATGCTTGATTATTGTCGAGGGTGCTGGTGAGGAAGTCTATCCTTCTGCTGACGAAGTGGACTTGAAGGCTGAGGTAGAAAGGGAAATTGCAAGCGGCATAAAACCTAATCAGGCTATCAAAGAAGTGGCCAAACGCTACCAACTCAAAAAACAAGAAGTATACGATATATATCATGGACTAGGTTAAGGCCTAGTTTTTTGTATGTTTATGCAAGCTTATACTCTTTGAAAATCAAAATTATCCGTTGTCAACTTTCCTTGATGAGTGAAAAGCACTAGTGGATCTTTTCAACCTGTTACCTTGAAATGAGAAAGTAACAAAGTTCTATCGTCGGCTTAATGACGCGAACACAGTTCTCTATACTTCCAGCCTTCAACTATATCCCCGCTAAGCTACTTTTGATTTTTATTGAGTAATTAATAGGCAGATAACAATTGGCGATACTCCCCAAACAGTCAAATCTGGTCATAAAATTTTCATTGAAAACTGATACATCCCTGTGAGGTAAGTGGCTCGTTTATGGCTAAAAGTAAGAAGAGCTTTAGAAAGTAGAATAAATATAAGAAATCCGAATATTTTTACAAAATAATCATATTTTATGGAATTGTCTGAATATTTGTGATATAATGAACAGACTAACTTAATGGAGGGATTTTATGACAATCTACAACTTCTCTGCAGGTCCTGCAGTATTGCCAAAACCAGTACTTGAACGCGCCCAAGCTGAATTCTTGGACTACAATGGTTCGGGAATGAGCGTTTTGGAGATGTCGCATCGCTCCAAGGACTTCGATGATATTATAAAAGGTGCTGAAGCAACGCTTCGTGAATTGATGGCCATTCCAGATAATTACAAGGTTATTTTCTTGCAAGGTGGAGCTTCTTTGGAATTCACAATGATTCCCCTCAACTTCGCTCAAGGCAAGAAAGCCTACTATCTTGTAGGTGGCTCATGGGGTAAAAAAGCCTATACTGAGGCTGTGAAGCTGTCTAAAACAATTGCCTTTGAACCAATTTTGCTTGGATCAACTGAAGATATTACCTACGCAGAATTGCCAACCTTCGATAAAAATGATATTGATCCAACTGCTGCTTACGTGCATTTGACAACCAATAACACTATTGAAGGAACAGCAGTTTATGATATTCCTGACACCAATGGTGTGCCAGTCATTGCTGATATGTCTTCAAACATCTTAGCAGCTCGCTATAATGTTGAAGATTTTGCCATGATTTATGCTGGTGCTCAGAAAAATATTGGTCCTGCTGGTGTGACAGTGGTGATTGTTCGTGAGGATTTCCTCAATGATCAACCAATGCTTTCAAGCATGTTGGACTACCGTATTCAAGCAGAAAATGACTCTCTTTATAATACGCCACCAGCCTATTCTATCTATATTTCTAAACTCGTCTTTGAATGGGTAAAAGAAATTGGTGGTGTCGATGAGATGGAGAAAATCAACCGTGAAAAATCGGGTTTGCTTTATGACTACATCGATCAGTCTAATTTCTATACAAATCCTGTTCGTAAAAAAGAAGAGCGTTCAGTAGCCAACATTCCATTCGTGTCACCAAGCGAGGAATTGGATGCCAAGTTTGTCAAAGAAGCAACAGCGGCAGGTTTTAAAAACATCAAAGGTCACCGCTCTGTTGGTGGGATGCGGGCGTCGCTCTATAATGCTTTCCCACGTCAAGGTGTGGTTGAATTGATTGAATTCATGAAAAAATTTGCAGCGGAGAATGCCTAATGGAAATTAGATTAGCACATCCAAATGAGATGGAGGCTATTGTCAATATTCTTGAAGATGCTCGCGCATTTCTAGCAACCTCTGGTATTAATCAATGGCAGGGAGAGTATCCAAATAAAGAGAATATCTTTGATGATATTCTTTCTGGCCAAGGTTATGTTGGTCTAGTGGACGGTAAGGTGGCAGCTTATGCCGCCGTTCATCGTGGTCAAGAAGCAGAATATGAGGTCATATATGAAGGAAAATGGCAGCACAATCATCCTGTATATACAACATTTCATAGAATTGCAGCAGCTGACGAATTTCGTGGTCAAGGAATCATACAAACTTTTTTGCAAGGTTTAATTGAAGGTCAAAAAGGACCGGATTTCCGCTGTGATACCCACGAGCAGAATAAGACAATGCAGCACATTCTAAAAAAATTAGGCTATGTCTATTGTGGTAAAGTCCCAATAGATGGAGAACGTCTAGCTTATCAAAAAATCAAGCACAAGAGCGAGCGGAGTCTTTACCAGGAAATCAGTGAAGACGACCGTTGGTTACTCGGAAATAATTAATGAAATAAAGAAAGAAAAGGACCGGGCAAAAGCTTCATATCACTTCTCAAGGTTCGAGTCAACATCTCAGCGCAGTGGTTGATTGGCTCTAACAATCTGGGAGATTGTTAGAGGTTGGAGATAAGATTTGTGAAACAAATCTCAGCAGTTCGTGTATACTCCAAATCTGACCTCTACCGGCTGATACGAATGGAGTTCGCTTTATTTCCAACCTCCAACAGTCACTACTCTGACTGTTGGAGCTGTGTGGGGGTGGGAGTAAAATAGTCCAGTGGACTATTTTAGCCCGAACCTACTGTTTGGAAATGAGGGGAACTCTTCTAGGAGTGGCTGAGTTCTTTCCCACTCCCCTTTTTAGGTAAAAATAAATGGTATTTAGCGTACGTACTTTTAACAATATCAATCAAATTGGTCTTAAGGAATTAGGTAATAAATTCCAGATTGACGGAGATCATGCAGCAAATCCAGATGCCTTTATTATTCGATCTGAAAATTTGCATGGATTTGATTTTCCTGAAAATCTAAAAGCTATTGCCCGTGCTGGTGCAGGGACTAACAATATTCCAATCGAAGAGGCAACAGAGAAAGGTATTGTTGTCTTTAACACTCCAGGTGCCAATGCCAATGCTGTAAAAGAGGCAGTCATTGCTTCCATTCTTTTGTCAGCACGTGACTATATCGGAGCGACGGCATGGGCAAATACATTGTCAGGAGATGATGTATCTAAGCAGGTTGAAGCAGGTAAGAAGCAGTTTGCTGGGACAGAAATTTCAGGTAAGACTCTTGGTGTTATCGGACTTGGTGCCATTGGTGCGCGTATTGCCAACGATGCCCGCCGTTTGGGAATGAATGTTCTCGGTTACGACCCTTATGTATCAGTAGAAACTGCATGGACCATTTCAAGCCATGTCAAACGTGTGGATGACTTGAAAGAAATCTTTACCAATGCGGATTACATTACTGTTCATGTTCCTTTGACAGATAAGACACGAGGACTCTTCAATGCGGATAGCTTTGGTCAAATGAGAAAAGGAACAACCTTGATCAATTTTGCCCGCGGTGAATTGGTTAATAATGCTGATTTGTTTGAAGCAATTGAGGCAGGAGTTATCAAGAACTATATCACGGATTTTGGGACAGAAGAAGTGCTCAACAAGGACAACATTATCGTCTTTCCGCACGTTGGTGGGTCAACAGAGGAAGCAGAGCTCAACTGTGCCATTGCTGCTGGTCAGACCATTCGTCGTTTTATGGAGACGGGTGAAATTATCAACTCAGTTAACTTCCCAAATGTGAAACAATTCCTAGATGCACCGTATCGTATTACCTTGATTAATAAGAATATTCCTAATATGGTAGCAACGATTACAACGGCTGTATCTGAGTTGGGAATCAATATTGATAATATCATCAATAAGTCTAAAGGTGACTATGCCTATACTTTACTTGATTTGGATGAAGCGGATAAAGTGAAAATTGAGCAGTTGGTTGCTAAATTTGAAGCAACGGATGCAATTGTCAAAGTGCGTGTCATTCAGAATAAAAACTAATCATGCTGTATAAACAAGTCTATCACAGTCCACTTGGGCCCATGTCATTAATGGCTAGTGATAAGGGATTAAGAGGGGCCTGGTTTGAAGGGCAAAAATATTTTGAACGAGGCTTGAACGAGAAAGCTATTTTAGCCTCCCATCCCATTTTAGACCAGACAGCTCGAGTGCTTGACAAGTATTTTTCAGGGGATCAGGTGGACTTTTCAACCCTTCCATTAGAAGCTGTGGGAACAAATTTCCAAGAGCATGTCTGGCAATTATTGAAGACGATTCCGATTGGTCAGACGACTACCTATGGACAACTGGCTCAACAACTGGGCCTTCGTTCTGGTCAGGCAGTAGGAGGTGCAGTTGGGCGTAATCCTTATTCTATTATTGTTCCTTGTCACCGAGTTCTCAATCAGAAAGGACAGTTGACAGGTTATGCAGGTGGACTGGATAAGAAAATCTGGCTCTTGCGACATGAGAATCCAGAATTTGAGGTGAAAGATGATTTTATTTTATGAGTATCCAAAATGTTCGACTTGCCGAGCAGCAAAGGCGGAGTTGAAGAGTTTGGGATTGGAATTTGAGGCTATTGATATTAAGTCAACACCGCCTAGTGCTGAAGAGCTAAAAGCTTGGATGGAGGCGACAGGACTAGAATTGAAAAAGTATTTTAATACTTCTGGTAATAGCTATCGTGAATTAGGCTTGAAAGATAAGTTTGATAGTCTTAGCTTGGAGCAGGCACTTAATCTTCTAGCTAATGATGGTATGCTGATTAAGCGTCCTCTACTGATTCAGGATGGTAAAATCTTACAGATTGGCTATCGAACAAAATACGAAAATCTCGGTTTATAAGCCGAGATTTTGTTTATTATGGCTTCTAGCTAGTTTTTCTCGTAGAGAAAAACAAGAAAACCACCAGCTATGCTGGTGGCTGCCAAGGCTTTGAGCTTCCATTTCTTTTTCCTGTTATAATCTAATTGTTCAGGTTAGATAAAGGAGGAAAAAGAAATGACTAAAACCAGTTACAGTTTATCACATACCAAATGGATGTGCAAATATCACATAGTTTTCACACCTAAGTACCGTAGAAAATCCATTTACTACAAAATTAGATAGGACTTAATTGATATTTTCCGTCATCTATGCCAATACAAAGGCGTGGAAATTATTGAGGGACACATGATGGCAGACCATGTTCATATGCTTGTCTTGATCCCACCGAAACTTTCGATTTCCGATTTTATGGGATATTTGAAAAGCAAAAGTGTTCTAATGATATTTGATAAACATGCTAATTTAAAATATAAGTATGGAAATCGAAAGTTTTGGGCTAGAGGCTACTATGTTAGTACCGTTGGGCTGAACGAAAAGACAGTTGCGAAATACATTCGCGAGCAGGAGAAAAATGACATTGCACTTGATAAATTGAGTGTCAAAGAGTATGAAGATCCATTTTCAGATGGCAGTTTTAGAACGAGATAAAAGCCCGTTGTTACGGGCATTAGTCAAGTAATTATAGCACTAACCTGAACGAAGTTCAGCGAACGTCTTTAGACGTCGCTGGAGAGAAACGGCTTATAGCCGGTGTACAAGCCACCCGTTTTCACGGGTGGTTATGACTATAGCGCATATTCTATTGAAATATATTCATGATGTTTTTTCAAAAGATAGAGCATCTGAGGCTTATCTTCTAAGAGTTTTTGGATAATTTCGTGATGGACATTGTGGAGATTGATTTTAACGCGAATCTTCGTGCCTTGTTTGAAAATCTGGATTTCGACATCATTGCTATCTTCCTTTAAGTAAGGCTCCAATAGCTGATAGATAGAATCATGTATCTCAGGGAAATGGATCGTTCCGTTGGCGAGTTCCTTGAAAGATGCCACTAATAAGTTCCAAGGTTCCTTAAATGAAATGATTGCTAGTGCTAGTGTCAAAAAGAAGTCACCAGTATAATGCAGGAAGCCTAACCAAGAGTTGATAGGAACAAGATAGAGCAGAAGAATTGCAATTCCAATTGCACCTGAAATGAGTCCGTCTATAAGGTTGCCTTTTGCTTCTGCTAATATGATAGTAGACAGATGATTGACTTTGGCACTCATATGGCGGTTGTATAGGTAAAGCCCCATGCAGACAAAAAATATAGTTATGGTATAAGGTAGAACGGGACCTGTAGTCATTTGATGACCGATTCCATGAACAAAGTAAGCAAAGGCTGTCGCGCTAGTTTCAAGTACAGCAAATACCAGGAGTAGTAGAGTTGCGAGAGATTTCATGATAGCGTAGAGAGGTTCTAGAAAATACAGTCCTTGAGGAAAAGTCTCGGTTTTCCGATGGCTATTTTTCGATATGTAAACTGCAACTAAGGACGAAATAAATGCTATTAGAGAAAAGACTCCGTCTAGGAGGAGGGCGTTTAGGTCAGTCATGATATAAACGGCAATGCCTGCTAGTCCAGATAAACCGTTCACAACAGAGGAAACAGTTAGAGATTTGCGTTCGATAATTTTATGGTCCATAATCCCTCCTTTTAATGTATATCTATATATTTATTTTACCATAAAATGACATCGCTTTCAAATCAAGCAAATTAAAACAAGGTAGAGTGATAAGAAATAAAGGCTTAAAACCCTTGCAATAGACCTACGGGTTTTAAGCCTTTAATATCTGTTATCTGATAATTGAAATCATGTTATACTCTTCGAAAATCAAAATCAGACGTTGTTGACTTGATTTGATGAACTTCAGTTCAATCTGCATCTGCGTCGCCTAGTCTGATTTTGATTTTCATTGAGTATTAATATCCACTATTAGAATGAAATCTCCATTACAATTGGTGTATGGTCCTGACGAGCACCGGAGTCAATCATATCTGACTTACTTACTTTGTCGGCGATGCGGTCGCTGACAAGCCAGTAATCAATTCTCCAGCCTGTGTTGTTGATTTTACTGGTGCGGCTACGTTGTGCCCACCAAGTATAGGCGTTGAGAACATCACCGTGCAAGTGGCGGAAGGTATCTGTAAAACCTTTTGCTAGAAGATTTGTAAAACCTTGACGTTCTTCATCTGTAAATCCTGGAGATTGACGGTTACTTGCGGGATTAGCAAGGTCAATTTCCTTGTGAGCAACGTTGTAGTCACCTGTTGCAAGAACAGGTTTGTGGCTATCAAGTTTTGCTAAGTAGTCAGCATACTGTACATCCCAGATTTGACGGTCAGCAAGTCGTTTCAAGCCATCACCAGCATTTGGCGTATAAACTTGTGTGACATAGAAATCGTCAAATTCTAGCGTGATGATACGCCCTTCAGAATCCATGGTTGTTGGAGCACCAATCTCAGGGAAGGTAATGGTTGGAGTTAGATGGTTTTTGTAGAGGAAGAGCGTACCAGCATAACCTTTGCGAGCTGGTTCTACAGATGAACGCCAGGTATTGGCATATCCAGGGAAGTAGCTTTCCAAAATTTCTAGATGCTTTTTAGTCGGTCCCTTATCTGACAATTTTGTTTCCTGAATGGCGATAATATCAGCATCTTCTGTCACAAGTGTATCGATGACTGCGCGTGATAATAGGGCGCGCGGAGATTCTGCAGTCAATGCAGCGTTAAGAGAATCAATGTTCCAAGAAATGAGTTTCATAATTTTCCTTTTCTAGTCTGTTACTGTTTTACATTATACCAAAAATAAAAGTTGCAGGCGAATATGGAAACTTGAAAAAAATTTTATAATTCTTGTATTATAACATTAAAATTGTGATACAATAGAACTAATAAATCTGTGTCAAGGAGGTTATTATGAAAAGAAGATTATTTGTTTTTGCCTGGTTAGCCCTAGTTTTGGAAATGCTAATCTACTACTGGTACCAGCTGCCTGCTTTAAATATTTGGAGTGTGGACTTCTGGATATTTTTCCTTCAATCTGTCGGACTGGTTTGGCTCATACTTTCCATGTTCAGCTCCAAAGGTGCTTTTCAAAAGGTGACTAAGATTTCCGGTCGCCAAAGACAAGTAGATACCTATCAGATTAAAACCTCGCAACTGCCAGCTTACTTAAAATGGTTGGGACGAATTTGGGTATTGGTTGTCCTGGCTTTGTTGGGGCTGGGGCTTATCAACTCACGTGTATTTCGTGCTAAGGATTACGCTGCTGTCATAAGCGTCAAGGATGCGGATTTTAAAGCAGATTTTCCTGAAACAGACATATCCAAATTGGCCCTCCTAGATCGCGCCTCAGCTGAAAAAATTGGTGATACTTATCTAGGTACCATTGACAAGGTCTCCCAGTTTGGCATTTCGGATGATTATCGCCAGATTACTATCGGTCAGCAACCATTCCGTGTATCGCCTTTGGAATATAAGAATTTTTGGAAATGGCTGAGCAACCATCAAGATGGGATTGGTTACTACGTGAAGGTTAATCAGACAACAGGGAAGGCAGAACTTGCCAAGTTGAGCAAAGCCATGCACTATTCAGATTCTGAATTTTTGCTGAATGATACTTTACGTCATCTTCGCCTGCAATACCCGACAACTATTTTTGGGAAACCATCCTTCGAAGTGGATGACCAAGGAAATCCGTATTATATTGCAACGATTTACGAGCCAAAATTTGGACTTTCATCAAATGACCCGATTGGCGCTATTGTATTGGATGCAGTAACAGGGGAAAGTAAGAAGTATAGTCTGGAAGATATTCCAGAGTGGGTAGACCGTGTTTATTCAGCAGACAATGTTATCAGCCGTGTAGATGACCACTATACTTATCAAAATGGTTTCTGGAATACCATTTTCAGTCAAACTGGTGTGAAAAATACAACAGACAGCTATAATTATATTTCTATCGGCTCAGATATTTATCTCTACACAGGTATCACTTCAGCAACTGCTGATTCATCCAACCTTGGATTCATTCTTGTCAATATGAGAACTCGTGAAATTACCAACTACAAATTGGCTTCGGCGACGGAAACAGCAGCGCAAAAGTCTGCAGAAGGTGAAGTACAGGAGAAGGGCTATAAAGCCACTAATCCAAGCCTGGTTAAATTGGCAGATACAGCTTACTATTTAGTATCCTTGAAAGATGATGCCGGCTTGGTTAAATCATACGCTCTTGTTGATGCCGAAGATTATCAACAGGTTACTGTTAACAACGATATTGCGCTCTTAATTTCTCAAGTCACAGGAACGGATGCTTCTAGCCTTTCAGGATTGACGGTGACTGAAAATGGAGAAGTTGGTGAACAGACTGAGGTTATCAGTGGAAAAGTAGAAGCATCAGCGAGTCAGATAATTGGCGGTGCGACAATCTACTATATTGAGTCTGAGGGTAAGATTTATAAAGTCAAAGCAACGGAAGATAGTACAGATCGTTTACCGTTTATCAAAGTAGGAGATCACTTTAGCGGTCAGTTAGATAAGAAAAATTATCTTAAAAACTTTAAGGTTAATCCAGAATAATCATAAGAAAGAGTGAGGTAGAAAAGCCTTGCTCTTTTGTTTGTCATCACCCATGCGAAATATTTCAACTTATGGTATAATGGGGCGTTGTGGTTCTCTGACAGGAATCGGTAGCTTGTTCTGTCGAGTATCCATATTTTTATTCTGAAGGAGTATTTTGTGAGTTTATTTAGAAAAAAACAAGCAGTCGGTCGCAATAGTCAAATGCGTCGGCATTTAGGCTTGGTTGATTTGATATTTTTAGGTATCGGTTCGATGGTTGGAACAGGTATCTTTACGGTAACTGGTTTGGCAGCAGCCCAGTATGCAGGTCCAGCTCTGATCATCTCAATTGTTATTGCAGCAATTTCAGTCGGACTAACAGCTTTGTTTTACGCAGAATTTGCCTCTCGTATACCGACTAACGGTGGTGCCTATGGTTATCTCTACTCGGTTTTTGGTGAATTTCCTGCCTGGATTGCTGGCTGGCTGACGATCATGGAATTCTTGACTGCTGTATCGAGCGTTGCATCTGGTTGGGGAGCTTATTTGAAAGGACTCCTAGCTAATTTTGGTATTGCTATGCCAACAGCTCTGAGCGGAACTTTTAACCCCGCTGCTGGTACCTATGTAGACCTCTTACCAGTTATCGTCTTAATTTTCGTAGTAGGAGTGGTCTTGCTTAATTCTAAGGCAGCTCTTCGTTTCAATTCAGCCTTGGTAGTTTTGAAATTTTCAGCGTTGGCGTTATTTATTTTAGTAGGGTTATTCTTTATCAAACCAGAAAACTGGTCGAACTTCTCTCCTTTTGGTTTTGGTGCCATTTATGGTGGACAGGCGGGAATTATGGCGGGAGCGTCTCTCATGTTCTTTGCCTTCCTGGGATTTGAGTCTATTTCATTAGCGATTGATGAGGTGAAAAAACCTGAGAAGAATGTACCAAAGGGAATCGTGTTGTCTCTATCCATTGTAACAATTCTTTATGTCGTAGTGACATTAGTCTTGACTGGTATGGTTCACTATACTAAGTTGAATGTAGCAGATGCGGTTGCCTTTGCACTTCGAGAAGTTGGATTGGATTGGGCAGCGAGTTATATTTCTATTGTAGCAATCCTAACATTGATTACAGTATGTATTTCGATGACCTACGCCTTGTCGAGAATGGTCTATTCCATCAGTCGTGATGGTTTGCTACCGAAATCATTGAGCCGATTGACACAAACAAGCAAGGTTCCTAAAAATGCGACCATTCTTGTGGGGATTTTTGCAGCCATTTGTGCAGGTATTTTCCCACTAGCAAGTATTGCTTCCTTCCTCAATATCTGTACCTTAGCTTATTTGATCATGCTGGCGCTGGGTATTATTCGTCTGCGTCAAGTCGAAGGTTTGCCAAAAGATGGACAATTTAAAACACCTCTTGTTCCCTTGTTGCCTATCCTCTCGATTATCATTTGTCTTTCATTTATGTTCCAATATAGTTTAGATACTTGGATAGCATTCGGAGTATCCTTGGTCATTGGAATTTTGATTTACTTCTGTTATGGTTATCGTCATTCGGAAGCCAAATAATAGATTTCCCTTCTTTATTTGAAGGGATTTTTTTGTACAATTTTTTTATAGAAATAATGGAAAACTTAAAAATAAAATAGTATAATATATATAATGATGCAGATATATTAAAGGAGGAGCGTATCCACAGTAGCCTAGGGAGTATGGTGATAACAAATTATTAGGAATCCCTTCGTATTTTGGAGGGACTTTCCTGTTTTTAAGAGATGTTCTGGAAAATTAATGGATAAAGTTTTATACTAATAGTAGGATGGTAAAGTAGTCCGGTGTTGATAGAATATTTGCGACGTGACTTCATAAATAAGGAGAGAAAATTGGAGGGGAATTGTGATGATGACGAGTGATATAGTATCAAGAGCGATGATGACTCGCGAGCGGACAAGAGGTACAACACTACTATTTTTGCCCTCCATTTTGCTATCTATTGTTTATGCTGTACCAGTAACAATTTTTCGCCTACTAACATTTCTAGAGCTCCGTCAAAACAGTGCTTTTGTGGAAGGGCGATTGGTTTCTTCAATCAGGTTGACTTATTTAGGTGAGTTAGGCTTCGCTCTGCTGTTACAGCTGTTCATCGGTCTGTCCTGTTTTCATTTATTGGAATTGTTGAGAGGGGATAGACAGGAGTTTTCTTTAAAAGATAGTTTTTCATTTTTAAAGACAGAATGGAAGAAGCCTATCTGTACCACTTTTCTTTATTATTATTTGCTTCTTTTTATAGCTGGACTTCCAGCTAATTTAGGGGCTGCTTTATTTATTAAAGGCTTCACAATGAGTAGTTTGATGGTCTTATCTCCGGGGGCAATGGCAGAGCTGGCAGTTCATCAGCCTAGTCAATTAATGAAGATAGGGGCTCCGATTTTCCTGCTAGGAATGATTATTTACCTTTTTGTCTACTATACCTACTCACAGGTTGTTTTTGTCTTGTATGACCATTTGGATAATGCTAGTTATACTGGTCCCTTGGCTGTATTTAGGGAAAGTCGTTTCTTGATGAAAGGGAACTATTGGCAACGTATTTGGTTAGATTTATCCTTTTTAGGTTGGTTTATTGGGGAATTATTGACCCTTCGTCTGTTATCTTTTTTTGTGACTCCTTACTATCATTTATCTAGGACTATTTTCTACGAAAAATTGAAAAAACAAAGACTGTCAGCTGTAGAGTAGCTAACAGTCTTTTATGATTATAGGGAGCTTGTTTTGGGCTTGAAATAGAGGTCGTAAACCAACCAGGAAATCATTATTCCTTGGACAAGCAAGCTGATGACGGAGCCTTCTACACCAAACTTTCCACCAGATAGCCACTCAGGACCAGTGATACCGATTTGAACAAAGGCTTGACCAGCATCGGTGCCGCTGACTGGGAAAGCAAAAACATTCCCTTGGAAACAGTTCCACGCAGCGTGTAAGCCACCAATCACCCAAATGTTTCTTGTTTTGAGCATAATGAGGCAGGCAAGAACGGCAAATAGGGTTAAATCCAAAATTGGAATGAGTGAAATAGCATTGTTTCCGAGGTGGAGAAATGTGAAGAAGAGGGAAGAAACAATGATACCAATAGGAATATTGTGTTTAGCTGAAAGTGATGAGAACATCCATCCTCTTGTTAGAATTTCTTCTGCCGTACCCTGGATAGACCAGGCAAGGATAAGGATAATAAATTCTCCGACTAATTTTGTAGAGAACTGGATGCTTGTAAATTCAATCGCGCCTAATCCCCACATGATGAGTGTGCAAGTGGTCAGCATTGCAGCTCCGATTCCCCAACCTAGTAGAAAATCTTTTCCCGCCCCTTTTTTGGTAAAACCAAGTCCTGCCCACGGGCTTTTTTCAATATACCGTGCCCATAAAATGACCATCAGACTGATAAAAGCGAAGGCGAACAGTTCAAAACTTACAGAAAGGGTTTCGCTAACTGGGAGTAAAAAGGTTACTGGAGTAAGAATAACCGCTCCTAGTGAATCTCCCACTATCAACAAAATAGTAGCTACAATAGGAGAGGTGAGGATGTTGAGATTGAAAGCTGATTGAGCTTTCTCATTAATAAATTCGGTTTTCATGGGACCTCCTTTTTATAATATACTTTACTAGTTCACTATTCTACCATATTTTTCCAAAGAAGACTAGACCTAATTTCCTAGTATATGGTAGAATAGTACAAAGCTATATAAGGAGAATAGTATATGGAATTGAATCAATGGCTGAGGTCCTTCCAACTGAAAGATAATCAATTAGTGGGTCCATTTTTTTACGGGACACCTCTTGCGCTTAGATTTGAAATTGGGCCTGCAGATGAAGCAGAAGAATTACCAAGAGCAATCTATCTTGAAAGAGCCTATGCACGTGCAGTAGAACTTTTTGAGCAGGCTAGTTCAGAATACGACTATGTGCTCCTTTCGCTCCTTCGACAGGAAGATAGGGATATAGACACCTACCTCTGGCATTTTTCATCGAAATTTAACTTCGACAAGCTTCCTGAGCCTGAGTTGATAGAAGTGGAGGATTTGACGGGAGATGTGCTAGTCTTTGAGCGCTATCTCTTTCTAGTTACCGACCAGGACCTAAACGCTTTGTTGAGGGAGATTGTCAAAGCCGACCATGGAGGTTTTAACTATCTATCAAGTTCAGTTCTCTTCCTATCTAGTCAGGACAATATCATCTATCATTGCTACGATGATCGGGGAGTTGATATTGCTGTTTTAGCTGATGACAAACGTTTGGAGCTCTTTACAGACTGCCATGACCTCCTTTTGGACTATGATATGGAGGAGATGGAGAGAAGGGTGAGGGGGTAGGAAACCATTACTAAAGGTGATATACCATCTCTTAGATAAAAGTACTTCACAAGTGAATACAGGTTCAAAAAAATCCACAGTAAAACCTGTGGAAAATATGGTAGAATAGAACAGTAGAAAAGTTCCAAAAGTGGGGCGGAAATCTATTTTGGGAGGTGGCAACTTCATTTTTGATGGAAAGTAAAACTTTCTCATCAAAAAACGAGGCTGGGCAAAAAGTCCAAAGCCACTTCTCAGAGTTCGCGTCAACATCTCAGCGCAGTGGTTGATTGGGTTTAACAGTCCAGTGGACTGTTAAAGGTTGGAGATAGGATTTGCGAAGCAAATCTCAGCAATTCGTGTTTTACACTCCAAATCTGACCATTACGACTGTTGCGAACAAAGTTCGCTCTATTTCCAACCTCAAAAGGTTCACTGAACCTTTTTGTAACGAACCTTGTTCGCTCTATCTCCAACCTCCAACAGTCACTACTCTGACTGTTGGAGCTATGCGGGGGTGGGAGTTTAAAAGGTCTGGGAGACCTTTTAAAGTGGGAGATATAAGCTGACGGCAGTCAGCTCACATAAATTGATGTCTGGGAATAGACTGTTTCAGCTCAACAACTGGAAATAAGGACTTGTTGACGAACTCTTTTTCTACCATTTGTCAAGCCTATCAAGGTATTTGACGAAAAATATTTTGAGTTCAATAGTCAAAATAAGGAAATTGTTTTATTTTGGACTAAAGTTTAGTGTAAAAAGTGCATACAAAACCAACACCTTATGTTGAAATTTTTTGATAAGGTGTTACAATGATAGAGCATAAACAGTTTTACCGATTTTGGGTTGAAGCGTAATCGTAAAGTTTGTTATGCATAATGAGGTAATACATTGTCCGAATGAGACGATGTATGGAGGCAATCGTGTGCGGCTTCGTTGAAGTCGTTTGCGATTGTCTTTTTCGTTTCTCATAAAAGTCTGCGATATGGCAAGGATTGGTGTTACTAGCTGAAGCGATATTGTGAATGCATTTGAACAGAATCTTTCTAGCGTAGGGATTACCACGCTTGGTAATGTGTTCCTTAGCGAGGAAGTTACCAGATTCATAGTGTCTCAGGTCAATACCGATAAAGGCATTGATTTGATTGGCAGACTGAAAACGGCGAATATCTCCCAGTTCACCAATAATACTTGTTGCAGTAGTCTCAGCTATTCCAGGAATAGAGAGCAGAATGTCATATTCAGGTAATGGCTGAGCTAGTTCCACCATTTCGTCTAAGACTGCCTGTCTCTGTTCAGACAGTCTAAGCAATTCTTTTGCATAGTAACGGACCTCTTCAAGTATTGGAGAGGTTTTCTTGACGGCACAATACGATTGATTAGCTAGTGCTATCAGCTTCTCGGCTAAGTACGCCACACGCTTGTCCGAAATCCGTTTTGAAGTGGATTGACGAATGCTTTCTGAGAGTTTATCCTTGCTTAACTCAAGCACGAAGTCCTTACAAGGAAAAGCTATAACTAAGTTCCAGTATTGTTCACCAGTTGGTGTTGACAAGATATTTTCCAATTCAGGGAAAGTGACCTGTAAGGCCTTGTGCAGGCGGTTTTTAGCTCGAACGATGTCCTCGGTCAGATTCTGATAGAAACGGCTGAGATCCCGCAAGTTTTGGTAGACTTCTTCTTGGACATACGTCGTTTTACGATTCAGTACAAACTGAGATTGAGCTAGTTTTTCGGCGTCAATTTGATCTGTTTTCCGCACACGCAAGCTATCCAGTTGCTTCTTAGCTTCTAAGGGATTAAGCCGTGTATAAGCATAGCCATGTTCATCCAGAAAAGCTTGAAGACGACGAGAATAGACGCCTGTTGCTTCAAAGATGATTTCTGGCTTGTGGACGGTTTTCAAATCGCCAAGTAGCCGAGCAAAGCCGATGGCGTCATTGGATATGGTATAGCCATGAACTTTCTCACCATTGACTAGAATGGCTACTTCTGAACTTGCCTTACTCACATCAATCCCAAAAACTACTCGCATGATATTACCTCTTTGTCTTGAATGATTCCTTGTTTTAGCGATGTCATTTTCAATACTCGACGTCTGGCGTCCCACATACTTTGATAACATTCTTTCTAAAACAGGTGCCTTGCCAGTTTTTGATGCGACGTCTAGCGTCAAAAGAGTTCTCGACTTAACAAGACACCTCTACTTTATCATAAAGAAAAAGTAGTGAGTACTTTCTCCCGTCGGAGATTTCCTCACTACTAATCTTAGTATGTTTTTGATTAGATGAGTTCTTTCTCACTCCCTTCTGGTTTTTCTCGTAGAGAAAAACTGGCTTGAAGCCATGGCAAGATAAAAGCCCGTTGTTACGGGCTTTAGTCAAGTAATTATAGCACTAACTTGAACGAAGTTCAGCGAATGTCTTTAGACGTCGCTGGAGGAAATGGCTTGTACTTTCTAATTCTTACCCAACAAATTCGTTGATTTCTTTTTCGATATTAGCGATTTTTTCTTCTGCTTCAGCAAGTGTTTCACCGACTGTTGCGATGTAGAATTTGATTTTTGGTTCTGTTCCTGAAGGACGAACTGCAAACCAAGAATCATCTGCCAAGGTGTATTTCAAGACATCTGATGGAGGAGTAGTGAGTTTTTCAACATTTCCATCTTTGTCTGTCTTAGTTTGAAGTGCAAAGTCTTCAAAGACTGCGATGTCAGTTGCGTTGAATTGTGCAGGTGAGTTATCGCGGAATTTAGCCATGATTGCCTTGATTTGCTCTGCACCGTCTTTACCAGAAAGGGTAACAGAGATTGTTTTCTCAGCAAAGTAGCCATATTCTTTGAAGATTTCATCGATACCGTCAGCCAAGGTCATGCCACGTGAACGGTAGTAGGCAGCAATCTCAGCAACGATTAAAACGGCTTGGATAGCGTCTTTATCACGTACAAATGGCTTGATAAGGTAACCAAAGCTTTCTTCAAAACCAAACATGTAAGTGTAGTTGTGTTTTTCTTCAAATTCTTGAATTTTTTCGGCAATGAATTTGAAACCTGTCAAGACGTTGAACATGGTAGCGCCGTAGCTTTCAGCAATCTTAGTTACCAACTCAGTGGATACGATTGACTTAGCAAGGGCAGCGTTTGCAGGAAGTGTGCCTGCTTGCTTGTGGGCTTCAAGGATGTATTTAGCAATGATAGCGCCGATTTGGTTACCAGAAAGGTTCCAGTATGAACCGTCAGCTTGACGAACTTCAACACCAACACGGTCAGCATCAGGGTCAGTTGCAAGAAGGACATCTGCACCGACTTCACGGCCCAGTTCTTCCGCAAGGGCAAAAGCAGCTTGGCTTTCTGGGTTTGGTGAAGCGACAGTAGAGAAGTCAGGGTCAGCAGTTGCCTGTGCTTCAACAACTTGGACAGACTCAAAACCAGCCTGTGCAAGGGCACGACGAGCCAACATTTCACCCGTACCATGAAGTGGTGTGTAGACAATCTTCATGTCTTTACCGTATTCAGCAATCAATTCAGGGTTGATGTTGAGGTCTTTGAGTTCTTCAAGATATTTAAGGTCAGTTTCTTCGCCAAGAACTGTAATCAAGCCATTTTCCTTGCTGGTTTCAAGGTCAGCCAATTCAACTGCAAATGGATTGTCGATGGCACGGATGAAGTTGGTCAATGCATCTGCATCAGCTGGTGGCATTTGTCCGCCGTCTTCACCGTAAACCTTGTAGCCGTTAAATTCTTTCGGGTTGTGGCTGGCAGTCACCATGATACCTGCGATGGCATTGTAATGACGAACAGCAAATGACAACTCAGGAGTTGGACGAAGGCTTTCAAATACATAAGATTTGATACCATGCGCTGCCAAAACTTGAGCTGATTCAAAGGCAAATTCTGGAGAGAAGTGACGTGAGTCGTAAGCGATGGCAACACCACGTTTTTTAGCTTCTTCACCTTTTGATTCTACCAATTTTGCCAAACCTTCAGTAGCTTGACGAACGACGAATACGTTGATGCGGTTGGTACCAGCGCCAATATAACCACGCATACCAGCTGTACCAAATTCAAGATTTGTATAGAAGGCATCTTCTTTTGTTTTTTCATCCATTGCGACTAATTCTTCACGTAAATAGTCTGGAAGTCCTGCAAAGTCGAGCCATGTTTGATAGGTTTCTTGATAAGTCATCTCATATCTCCTTAAAAATTTTTCTATTAAACGCTTTCATTATACCATGTTTGAAAAGAAAAATCACGCTTTCACGTGATTTTCTGATATTTATTTTTGAACTTTCTGTAAAACTGGAACGATAGCTATGGTTAAGAGACCGGAGATGGTTAATTCTGCAATAGAATTGAATGAGACGATACTAGCTAGTAACAATTTTATATCCCCAGCATATACATTAGAAAATAGGAAGAAGATACCAGTCAAGACAAAAATTGTATTTGTCAAGGTACCAGTAAGACCTGCTAGTAGGAGCCCCTTTTTGTTTTTCATCAATTTGTAAACAAAATATGGTGTAACTCCGATTAAAATACGTGGAACTAAGGCAATCAGGATAGAATTGAAGTTTCCATGTTCCACGAAAGGAGAGAAAACATAACTCATCGGTGAAATGATTATGCTATTGCGAATGATACTCATTATTCCCATAAAACCACCCAGTTGTGCCCCTAAGCGTGGACCGTAAAGAATGGAAGCGATGATGATGGGAATATGGGTAATAGTCGGTTTTATTGGCAAGATAAAATTAGCAAAAATCATCTGACTGACCACTTCAATGACAATCATGATTGTTAGAAATATTGCAAGAGTTGCAACGTCCCTAGATTTATTTGTTTTCATTTAGAACCTCCATTACTTTGTTTAGAATCACATCAATCTCGGCCAGAGCACCTGTACCAAAGTCGCCGCAAGCAAGCAGGGCTTCACGTGGTTTGATTTCCTCAAAACCATACTCCATGAGGGTTTTGATATTTTTCTGGGTAGCAGGATTGAGGTACATGTTAGTATTCATAGCAGGTGCCAGCAGTTTTTTAGTACCAATTGGCAGAGCCAGAGCTGTTGCCGTAATAATGTTGTCAGCCATACCATTAGCTAATTTAGCTATCGTATTGGCAGAAGCAGGGGCAAGTAAAAATAAGTCTGTTTCTTTGGCAATATCGATATGCTTGATAAGAGTAGGATTTTCTTCAATCATGACATCTGTGTGAACCAGATTTTTTGATAAGGATTGGAGAGTCAAAGGTGTGATGAAGTCCATAGCAGAGCGACTCATGAGGACTGTAACCTGATGACCGAGCTTGGTAAATTGACTGGTTAGGTCAGCTGCTTTATAGGCTGAAATAGAGCCAGTAACGGCAAGTGTGATATTAGCCATTTTGTTCTCCTTTTTCTAGGGTATTTAAAATGAGCTGAGCAATTTCATCTTTTGTCTGTGCTTGAATTTCCCTTGTTTTATCAACTAGATAGGCAATGTGTTGATTTTCTCCAATATCCTTCAAGTCATTAGCAAGTATATAATCAGCGCCATTTCGTTCAATGCTTTGGCGAGCTACGGCAAATAATTCCTCCTTAGGAACATTAACCAATAGTTTGAAGCCAAAGAGTGTGATAGCTGGATTCCATTTTTTTACATAGGAAATGACCTTGGGAGTTTTTTTCAAGAAAAGAACTTGGTAGTCATCCTTGGATGAAATCTTACTTTCTGTATTCTGTTTTTTTAGTAGACTAGAGATGTCTTCAGTTGCTCTTATTTCATCTAAACCAGCCATATAAACAGGTGTATAATCGGATACAGCCATGCTATGAATCAGGGCCTGATGGGTTTTGACTAAAGGTTCTAATGTTTCTTTCAAACTATCAACATTTGTGATTTCGATAATGGTTAAATTCTTCTGAGAATTTGGTTTGACAGCCTGTCTTGTAGTCACAAGAGTAACTTCATGACCACGTTTCAAGGCTTGTTCGGCAATGGTTTTTCCAAGATTTCCAGAAGCATGGTTTGTAATAGCGCGGACTTGATCGATAGCTTCGCTTGTTCCGCCTGATGTAATCAATAGTTTCATGTTCATATTTTACTAGAATTTCTATTTTTCGTAAAGTTTGCACTAACTCATTTGCTAATAAATCTGTGACACTGGAAAATGATAACACTAATAAAAAATATAAGGATCAGTCTTAGACGGAAGTGTAGAGCTATGATATGATGAGAATACAGTTTTTAAAAATTTGTATCTGTTTAAGTAAGGGAACCTGTAGTTTTTCTGAAAATTCCGTACGTTAGTGAATAAATAGTAAAAAATATGCGAAAATAAGTTGTGGTATGGTATAATGTCCATAAAAAATAAGGAAATTAGGAGCTCTCATGAAAACAGATATTGAAATTGCACAAAGTGTAATCTTGAAACCAATCACAGAAATCGTTGAAAAAGTTGGTATCAGCTTTGATGATATTGAACTTTATGGAAAATACAAGGCAAAATTGTCTTTCGATAAAATCAATGCCGTCAAGGAAAATGCGCCTGGTAAGTTGATTTTAGTAACAGCTATCAACCCAACGCCAGCTGGTGAAGGTAAGTCGACTATTACTATCGGTTTGGCAGATGCTCTTTCTAAAATTGGCAAGAAAACCATGATTGCCCTCCGTGAGCCTTCTTTGGGACCTGCCATGGGGATCAAAGGTGGAGCTGCAGGTGGTGGCTATGCTCAGGTCTTGCCAATGGAAGACATCAATTTGCATTTTACAGGCGACATGCATGCCATTACCACAGCAAACAACGCCCTTTCAGCCTTGATTGATAACCATATCCATCAGGGGAATGTGATTGGGATTGATCAACGTCGTATTATCTGGAAACGTGTTGTGGACCTCAACGATCGTGCCCTTCGTAAGGTGACAGTTGGCTTGGGTGGTCCACTCAATGGTATTCCTCGTGAAGATGGATTCGATATTACCGTAGCTTCTGAAATCATGGCGATTTTGTGCTTGGCGACGGACATCGATGACTTGAAAGAACGTTTGGCAAATATTGTTATCGGTTATCGTTTCGATCGCAGTCCTGTCTACGTGCGTGATTTGGCGGTGGAAGGTGCTTTGACCCTTATTTTGAAGGACGCTATTAAACCAAACCTTGTCCAAACCATCTATGGCACGCCAGCCTTTGTCCATGGTGGTCCATTTGCTAACATTGCCCACGGTTGCAACTCAGTCCTGGCAACAACAACAGCTCTGCGATTGGCCGACTATACCGTCACAGAAGCAGGCTTCGGGGCTGACCTTGGAGCAGAGAAGTTCCTTGACATTAAGGTGCCGAACTTGCCTAAGGCTCCTGATGCTGTGGTGATTGTAGCGACCCTGCGTGCGCTTAAAATGCACGGTGGTGTAGCTAAGACAGAACTTTCTGCTGAAAATGTAGAGGCAGTCAAGGCTGGTTTTTCTAACTTGAAACGCCACGTGGAAAATATTCAGAAATATGGTATTCCAGCGGTGGTTGCTATCAACGAATTCGTCTCAGATACAGCTGATGAAATTGCCGCTTTGAAAGAACTTTGCGCTGAAATTGGCGTACCTGTCGAGTTGGCAAGTGTTTGGGCAAATGGCGCTGATGGTGGTGTTGAACTGGCTGAAACAGTTGTTGCTACTATTGATAACCAAGCAGCAAATTACCAACGTCTTTACAAGGCTGAGGATAGCTTGGAAGAGAAAGTGACCAAGATTGTTACGCAAATCTACGGTGGTACAGGCGTTGTCTTTGAGAAGAAGGCTCGTAACCAGCTGGCTGAATTTGCTAAGAATGGTTGGAATAAGTTGCCAGTCTGCATGGCCAAGACCCAATACAGCTTCTCAGATAATCAGTTTGCCCTCGGTGCACCAACAGGATTTGACATTACAGTCCGTGAATTTGTGCCAAAATTAGGTGCAGGCTTTATCGTTGCCTTGACTGGAGATGTCATGACCATGCCTGGTTTGCCAAAAGCTCCTGCTGCCCTCAATATGGACGTGGCAGCAGATGGGACAGCTATCGGCTTGTTCTAACAAGAATGAATATAAAAAATCCGCTCAAAGGCGGATTTTTTGTCTATTCAGATAGTTTCTCAACCGTTTGATAGGCAAGTAAGCCAAGGAAAATACTCAACATAGGAAATACCGTCTGGAAGATACCAGTGTTGAATGGTGAATTAAAGAGGAAGTGAATTCCAAAGCTTGCACCAATCCAAAATACTCCCTGTGCTTTTGATATGCCTGTATTTTTCGTGAGAAGGGCTACTAAACCAATAGCAAAGAGAAGCGTGAAAACCCAATGGGCCCAACCAGCTTGACCAACACGTTCAAGAATGGTTTCAAAGCCGTCTAACTTATTCATGAACATGTCTCTAAAAACAAAGGTGATGTCTTCCACGATTTGGAAACCTAATCCAACAATCACTCCGCTCACCAATGCATTTTTTAGTGTCATTTTTCTACAAATAAGCAGTACAAGTAGAACAGTCAGCCCTTTACCGATTTCTTCTGCCAATGGACCTGAAATAGCTGCGCCCCAGTCATTTAGGAAATTATTACTAGCTTTAACAATTTCGAGCAGGAAATATCCGATAGCTGTATGCCCCAGTTCAGAAAAAGAGATGCTACTTGTTAAGCCTAAAAGCCAGCTAAGACCTATAACTTGTTTAGAAATGTTATAGCGTTTAGCTAAGGAATATGTCAGTATTAGTAGGGGGATGATGTAAATAGCGACCAAGGAAATTGTGAGGAGAAAGAGAGGATATTTAGCCTCCATACCATTTGGCTTACCGAATTCTCCAAAGATAATTTTGCAACCGTTGACAAATCCAATCGTTGCTAAGATGATTGGAATATAGGTTCTACACGTTTGAAATTTTTCTTTCATAGTTTTACCTTTCTGTATTAATAAACTAGTGTATAGATACATTGTATCAAAAATGAGTACGTTTTGTCTATAATCCGCCTATTTTTTATCTAAGCCTTCTCAGTTATTGTAATGTTTTTTCTTGTAACTAGGCCTCCATAATAGGCCGTAGCAGAATTGTGCCAAAAATTTTCTTTTTTGATAGACTAATGTTGAAAAAATGAAAGGAGTATTTTATGGAACAATATGATTTAGTAGTCATTGGTTTTGGCAAGGCAGGAAAGACCTTGGCAGGTAAGCTTTCTGCGGCTGGGAAGAAGGTTGCCTTAGTAGAGGAAAATCCTGCTATGTTTGGCGGGACTTGTATCAATATTGGCTGTATTCCAACCAAGACCCTCTTGGTAGCAGCAGATAAAAACTGGACTTTCGAGCAGGTCATGGAACAAAAAGAGACCGTCACTACTCGCTTGCAGAACAAAAACGAAGCAGTCTTAAAAGGCAGTGG
This sequence comes from Streptococcus sp. 2018037, assembly GCF_019754195.1. NCBI lineage: Bacteria > Bacillati > Bacillota > Bacilli > Lactobacillales > Streptococcaceae > Streptococcus > Streptococcus sp. 2018037. The sequence continues at coordinate 13,571 of NZ_JAIJZQ010000019.1, read as the reverse complement.
TGCTAGTTTGTTCCAAGGACATGCGCGTTTTGTGGCGGATAAGGTTGTGGAAGTGTCAGCTGGTGAGGAATCCCTCCAACTGACTGCGGAAACGATTGTCATTAATACAGGTGCTAAGTCGCGCGTGCTACCAATTCCAGGTTTGTTGGATACAGCTCACGTGTATGATAGTACAGGTATTCAGAACTTGGAAACTCGTCCTGATAAGTTGGCTATTATCGGCGGAGGGAACATCGGTCTGGAATTTGCTGGACTCTACAGCAAACTCGGTAGTCAGGTGACGGTATATGAAGCTAGCTCTGCTATTTTACCAAGAGAAGAGGAAGTGGTGGCTAAGTTAGCCAAGGAGTATATGGAAGAAGCTGGCGTGACCTTCGTCTTGGGTGCGAAAATCGAGCAAGTAGCAGCTACGGGCGAGCAAGTTGCTGTGACGGTTAATGGCGAAACGGCGGTCTTTGACGCTGTCCTTTATGCGACAGGTCGTGTACCAAACACCGCCGACTTGGGCTTGGAAAATACGGCGATTGAGCTTTTGGAAAATGGTGCTGTTAGGGTGGATGACTACTGCGAAACGACAGTTCCAGGTGTCTATGCAGCGGGCGATGTCAATGGCGGTCCACAATTCACTTACACATCCCTAGACGACTTCCGTATCGTCTTCGGCAAGTTGACTGGGACTGGAACTTATAGCTTGAGCCAACGTAAGTCTATTCCGACCAGTGTCTTTATCACGCCTGTGCTTTCTCGTGTCGGTCTGACCGAGAAGGAAGCCAAGGAAGCAGGTTACGACTACATTGCCAATGAACTGCCTGTTGCCAATATGCCACGTGCCCATGTCAATAATGACCTCAAAGGTATTTTCAAGGTTATCGTGGATAAGGAAACGAAGCTTGTTCTGGGGGCGACTCTCTTTGGTCGCAATTCAGAGGAGCTGATTAACTTGATTGCTATGGCGATTGACAATAAGATTCCTTATACCTACTTCAAAACACAGATTTTCACCCATCCGACTATGGCTGAGAATTTGAATGATGTTTTTAATTTTTAATGGATAGACCAATTTTAGGTGCTGAATGACCGTCCGAAAGGGCGGTTTTTTTGTCGGAAAGCCCTTGCAAATATGGTATAATATATACCGAGAATACGGGAGGAGTATGTAGAAAATGAGCAAGGAACATAATGAACTAACCAGAGTTCAGCTACCAGCTGCCCTACATTTAATCAGACATGGATACAGTTACCTTTCTAGCACAAGTGAAGCCATTGTAAACAGAGACCAATCAACCAATATCCTTGTTTCGATTTTTAAGGACCAATTTCTAAAGTTTAATAATTATGCTAGTGAGGCTGACTTTGAACGGGAATTTGAGAATATCTGCTTGGAATTGGAGCAAGATGATTTGGGACGGAGTTTTTTCAACCGCATTCAAGCTGACTCTGACTATATCTATATCAATTGGGAGAATATAGAAGCCAATACTTTCCATATCGCCTTGGAAGTCACTTGTCAGAACGGTGAGGATGAGTTCCGACCTGATATTACCGTTTTTATCAATGGTCTACCACTCAGCTATATCGAGGTCAAACAACCTGATGCCATTCGAGATGGCAAAACTGGGATTCAGTCTGAAAAAGAACGCACCAAGTTCCGCTTTGAGAATAAAAAATTCAGACGGTTTAACAATATCACACAGCTCATTGCCTTTTCAGACAATCTTCCCTATGATGATAGCCAAGGACAGCAGTTACAAGGTTCTTATTATTGTACAAATGCATCATCTGGAACCAAGTTCAACTCTTTCAAAGAAGAGGAAGATCTTCAATTATCCAATCTGAATCCACTAGATGAAGCGACCATTGATTTTGTTCTCATAGACGCCAAGCGTTTTTCTCTCAAGTCCCAGGTTGAGTTTCAAACCAATTTGGACCCAACAAGTCCATGTAATTCCTTTTTAACCTCCCTCTATCAGAAAGAACGGTTCTTTTTCATGCTCCGCTATGGCCTGGTCTATGTGGAAGAACGAGATGATCATGACCAGATTCAACTACAAAAACACGCCATGCGTTATCCGCAATACTTTGCAACTAAAGCGATCGAGCGAAGCTTGGAAGCTGGAATGAAAAAAGGGGTTATCTGGCATACCCAAGGTTCCGGAAAAACTGCACTAGCCTTTTTCAATATCCGCTATTTGCGTGACTATTATGCCCAAAAAGGGATCGTTCCTCAGTTCTACTTTGTAGTGGATCGTCTAGATTTGGCAGATCAGGCTTTTAAAGAATTTAGCAAGCGTGGACTCAAAGTCAAACGCATTAACAAACCGAGTGAGTTAAATCAGATTCAAGATCAGCACCAGGTTTCCGTGGTCAATATCCAAAAATTTAAAGAGTCTTCTGATCTTACAGATCGTTCTGGCTATGACTTAAATCGACAGAATATCTACTTTATCGACGAGGCCCATCGCTCTTACAACGAGAAAGGTTCTTATCTACCAAATCTGTACAATGCAGATAAAGAAGCTGTCAAAATAGCCTTGACAGGCACCCCCTTGATCGCGACAAAGGCTGACGGTAAAACCAAGGAAACCGCCAGAACTACTCGAGAAATTTTTGGTGACTATATCCATAAATACTACTATAATCAATCCATTGCGGATGGCTTTACCCTCCGATTGATGAGAGAAGATATTGACACTTCCTATAAGGAAAACCTAAGGGCTGTTCATGAAGATATTCAAAAAGGCTCGATTGATAAGAAAGAAATCTTTGCTCATCCACGCTATGTCTCTCCAATGCTGGACTTTATTGTAGAGGATTTTACAAGAGCACGAAACATACTGTTTGACGACCAGTCAATTGGAGGGATGATTGTCTGTGATTCATCCGAACAAGCACGAGAAGTGCACAAGCAGCTAGAAGAACGGCGACTAGCTGGTCAAACCAGTTTTACCTCAACCTTGATTCTGCATGATGCAGGAGATAAGGAGTACAAGAAAGATGAAGTAGATAAGTTTAAGAAAGGTCAGACAGACTTTGTTATAGTGTATTCCATGCTTTTGACAGGCTTTGATGCTCCTCGCTTGAAACGTCTCTATCTAGGACGGAAAATCAAGGCCCATAACCTTTTGCAGACCCTAACCCGTGTCAATCGACCTTATAAGGACTATGTTTTTGGTTATGTCATTGATTTTGCGGATATTTCAAAAGAATTTGACAAGACCAACAAGGCCTATCTGGAAGAACTCAATCGGGAATACCAGTCAGCCCTAACGGAAGAAGACGGGGACAATCCATTTGGGGCTATCTTTATATCACCAGAGGAAGTTAAAGACCAACTCGCAAGTTCTCAAAAGGTCTTGATGAACTACCCAACAGAAAACTGGGAAGATTTCCATAAAACAATTTATGCCATAACAGATCGAAAAGAATTGATTGCCCTTAGAAAGTCGCTGGAGTCCATGCGTCAGTATTACAACATGGCTCGCCTACATGGTTACCAAGATTTGATCGAGCAGGTCGATATTAAAGAAATAGCTCGCCTCTTGAATATACTGTCCAATCGGCTAATCAACTTGAGTTTGATCGATAGGCCGGATAGTTTTTCCAGCAAACAGTTGTTAAATCTAGCTATGTCAGAAACTAGTTTTAACTTTGTCAAAATCAAGGAAGAGGAATTGCGCCTTGCTGCCAATGATCTAGATGATATTCGTCGCAGAGTGGCAACAGGCTTGCAAGGAAGTCGAGATGAAAAAGATCCGGAGTGGATTAGCTTGTATGAAGAATTTCAACGTGTTCTAAACAAGTATATGAAGCAACTAGAACAGGGACAGAGTTTGGCTGATATGATGAAAATCAAATCTGAATTTCAATCCGTCTTTGATGACTTTCATCGATATAAGGCAGATATGAACCGTTTGACCATGACATTTGGTGGTGATGCCATGACGGCGCGTGCCTTTAAACGAACCACCCAATCAACAAAAGTAAGTGAATACCCTGCTATCTACCAGGTTCTTAAAGGTGCCAAGCCCCTGATTGACTATCAAATCGGTCTTAACCATGGCATCCTTGAAAATGAAGCCTTTTTAGTGAAAGAAATCAGACGCCTAGCCCGTGAAGAAATGAAGAAAACAGAAGTAGGGAAGCAACTCAAACGTGTCGATTATGATAAGTTGATTCATTCTCTATTGGAAGTCTATGAAGGAGAATACTAACCAAATGGAAGACAATTATATCGTACAGGTACAAAGCCAAGTAAAAGGCTTGGTAGATGAACTCAATGCAGTATTAACCAATGCAGGATTATGGGGGGAAGCAGGGGGGTATAAACTCTTGACCCAGTCCTTCCTTTACAAGTTTTTGAATGATAAATTTCTCTACGAAGCTCTGATCATTGACGAATCCTATGATTATCAAGGTCTTTCAAACTTGTCTGAGGAAGATTATGAATGGTTTTTAGATGATATTGGCACAAAGACGGCACATCTAAAACCAGAACAGCTGATTGAAAGTCTGCACCGCCAGCAGAACCAAGCAGACTTTGCTGAGATTTTTGAACAAACGCTCAATCAGATCGCCATTGACAACAATGCTATCTTCTCCGTCCATACAGATGGAGGAACGGATATTCGACTCTTTGATCAACGCTTGATTACAGATACCATTTCCGATGCCAGTAAGCGAAATGAAGTCGCAGCTTCAATCCTCAACCTTCTGGTGCGTGTTAAGTTTGACCAGCAGATCTTTTCACAGGGCTTTGACTTCTTCTCTACCTTGTTTGAGTACATCATTAAGGACTACAACAAGGATAGTGGAAAATATGCGGAATACTACACTCCCCACTCTGTTGCCAAAATCATCGCGGCGATTTTGGTGGGAAATGACCAACCAAGCAACGTCAAAATCTATGATCCATCTGCAGGTTCAGGCACTCTTTTGATGAACTTGGCTAGCCAGATTGGAACGGACCGAGCCAGCGTTTACAGTCAGGACATTTCTCAGAAGTCTTCGAATCTCTTACGTCTCAACTTGATTCTCAACGGCTTGCAGCATTCTGTTCACAATATCGTGCAGGGAAATACCATCCTCAACAATCGTCATGTGGAGAAAATGGACTATATCGTATCCAATCCTCCCTTCAAGTTGGACTTTTCAGAGTGGCGGGATCAAGTAGAAAGCCTTCCTAATAGTAGTGAACGCTTCTTTGCAGGCGTTCCAAAGATTCCCAACAAGAAGAAAGAGAGTATGGCTATTTACCAACTCTTTATCCAGCATATTATCTATAGTTTGAAGGAAGATGGACAGGCTGCTATTGTCTTGCCGACGGGATTTATCACCGCCCAGTCAGGTATTGATAAGAAAATCCGTCAGTACCTTGTCGATGAGAAGATGTTGGCAGGCGTTGTGTCCATGCCGTCCAATATCTTTGCGACCACTGGAACCAATGTGTCCATTCTCTTTATTGATAAGAAGAATAAGGACGATGTGGTCTTGATTGACGCTTCTAATCTTGGCACCAAGGTCAAGGAAGGCAAGAACCAAAAGACCGTCCTCAGTCCAGAAGAAGAAGTGCAAATCATTGAGACCTTTATTAAGAAAGAAGTTGTCGAAGACTTCTCTGTCAAGGTCAGCTATGAGGAGATTAAGGACAAGAACTACTCCCTCAGTGCCGGCCAGTACTTTGACATCAAGATTGACTACGTCGATATCAGCCCAGAAGAGTTTGAAGAAAAAATGCAAGGCTTCCAAGACCGCCTAGCCAGCCTCTTTGACCAATCCCATGAATTGGAAAAGGAAATAGAGAAGCAGATGAGGAGGGTGAGGTATGAGTGAGAAATTTATAACAGCTAATAATTATTGTAGGGAAGTTTTTGATGGCACTCATGATACCCCAAAGCCTTCTGAGTATGGCTATAAATTGGTTACTTCAAAGAATATAATCGGCAATAAATTAGATTTAAATAGTGCTTATCTAATATCTCAAGAAGATTATTTAGCAATAAATAAGCGGAGTAAAGTTAGTCAGTTCGATGTTCTATTTAGTATGATTGGTAGTGTAGGAAATGTTTATATAGAACAGAGGAAAAATGAGGAAATAGACTACTCAATAAAAAATCTTGGGGTATTTTCTAGTAAAACAGAGAAAGAAGCTTATTGGTTATATTACTATTTACAAAGTCCTTATGCACAAAGTTTTATAAAAAAATTTCTAAATGGAGCGGTACAGAAATTTCTTCCCTTACAAACTTTGAGAGCCTTTCCTATTTTATCTCCTATTGAAAATTATGAAAGTATAATCTGTATTCTAAAGAATATCGACCAAAAAATCGCTCTGAATAACCAAATTAACGAAGAGTTGGAGGCGATGGCTAAGACCCTTTATGATTATTGGTTTGTGCAGTTTGATTTCCCTGATGAAAATGGAAATCCCTACAAGTCCTCTGGTGGTAAAATGGTCTACAATGACCAACTCAAACGAGAAATACCTGAAGGGTGGGGAGTGAAAAGAGTATCTGAGGTAGCCAAAACTGGTTCAGGAGGTACACCAAAATCCACTATTAATGAATATTATTCTAATGGAAAAATTCCTTGGATAAATAGCGGAGAGCTAAATAAATCTATCATCATCTCTACAACTAATTATATAACAGAGAGAGGTTTAGAAAATTCTAGTGCTAAATTATTCCCAGCAAATTCTATTCTGATTGCAATGTATGGTGCAACTGCTGGTAAAGTAAGTTTTTTAACATTTGAATCTTCAACAAATCAAGCGATTTGTGCAGTTACTTTAGATGATAGTAGACTCAAGTACTATTTTAAATTTTTTATTGAGGATTTATATTTACATCTCGTAACATTAAGTAGCGGATCAGCTAGGGACAATTTATCTCAGGAACTGATAAGAAACTTACTGATGACTCTTCCTGATGACCGAGTTGTTGAAAATTTTTTCACCATAGTCAATACTTATTTTTTACAAATAACAAATAATTTAAAACAAAACCAAGAACTGACCCAACTGCGTGATTGGCTCTTGCCAATGCTCATGAATGGACAGGTGAAGGTGGAGGAGAAATGTAGAGGTGTTAAATGAACAAAATTTTTATTTCACATGCATGGGATGTTAACGAAGAAAAAGATGCAAAACTTGATCAATTTATTCGTGTATTAAAAGATTGTTTAGAAGATAGGGATTTTACTGTAATCTGGGATAAAGGTACATATCATAAAAGAGGCACATTATCTGATTTTATGCAAAGAGAATTAGATGAATCTGTTGCGATTATTTGTTGTTGCAATGAGAAATATTTTTTGAATTCTCTCGTACCAGGAAAAGGTGTTAAATTTGAAGTAGATTATATTATTGAAAAGAAATATACCAATAAAACTTTAATACTAAACTTAGGAGAATTGAATAAACCTGTTGAAAATATTATTCCTTTGCAATTACAAGGGTTAGAATATAAAGATTTTAGAGGATTCCTAGAGGAAACTACTTACGAGAGAATTACTTGTATTGAAGAAAATGCAACTTTTAAGCAACTATTGAGAAGTTTGAATGATATTTTACAAGATTCTCAAATAGAATCAAAAATTGAAATTGTTGAGATCGCTCCTGATTTTAAATTAGAGTTGGGAAAACTGGGTTTGATACAGAATTTAATGCCAGCAATCAATATGAGTGATATTTTTGTATATCCAGATTTGAAGAAAAATGCTCAGAAAAGTTTTATTGATTCTGAAAATTTAATACATGAAAAACTTTTTATTAATGAAAAGTTATTCATTACAGGTGAGAAACAATCAGGCAAAACTACATTGGCTTATAAATATTTCTTTGATTTATTTGAAAATGGTTACTTCCCAATTTATTTGAAACCTGAAAACTTCAAAGGAAAATGGAAAAATAAAATAAAAAAAATTGCTGCAATACAGTATCTAAACCTAAATTTTGAAGAGAATAAAAATCGTGTGGTTATCATTGTGGATGATTTTCATTTATTACACAGTAAACAAATTGAACTAATAATTGAGGATACTGAGTTTAATCAGGCAATATATTTTATTGATGAAATTTTCTACATACAATTTAATGATCAAATAAATAAAAAGAATGTATATTCTATTATGCAATTCAAATCATCAAAGAGATATGAATTAGTTTCAAATATTTCAAAACATGAAAGTATTGTAAATCATAATGTGAATGATATTACAAATTGGATAGAAACAAAAAATAATGAATTAGACACAACTATCGGTGCTCAAAATGCAATTAATAAAAAAATTATTCCTGCTTATCCAATTTTTCTTTTAACAATTTTAGGAGCAAGTTTAAAAAATAATTTTGATTTAAAAAAACTTACGTCATTTGGTCATTTTTACAATGTATTAATTACTTTTAGTTTCTATAAAATTGGTCTCACAGAACAAGAGATATCCACATACTTAAAGATATTATCAGAATTATCATTTTATTATTTTAAAAATTTTAAAAGTAATGATTTACAATTTGAAGACCTAAATAAATTTTTAGATATTTATAAGTCTAAATACTATTTACCTGAGAGTAATGAGGTGTATTTGAATAATCTAATTTTTTCAAAAATTTTAGAAAAAGATTCTTTTGGGGTATATAAATTCTCTTATCCATATATATACTATTATTTTTTAGGTATGTATTTTGCACAAAATCTTTCAAATTGTGAAACTGAATTGAAAGAATTGATGGACAGGCTTGATTTGTATGAAAATAGTCAAATATGCATATTTATTGCACATTTTGATTATTCAGAATCATTTATTCAAACACTTACAAAAAATTTAAATTCTTTCAATAAAGATTTATCTGAAGCAACCCTTTCTCGGTCAGAAATTCAAAAGTTTAATCAACAACTTGAAGAAAATATCTATTTAAAATTTCCTCAACCAGATTCACCAACAAAAAATATTCGTAAAAAACTTGAATTTAAAGATAGTATAGAGATTGAAAAAGAATTATCAAATGTCGAAGAAGATGGTGACTCAACTGATGAAATTGATTATAATCCAATTAGGTTAATGATACAAACGGCAGAGGTTTCTGGTGAAATAATAAAAAATAGGTACGGCACAATATCTCGTGATCAGTTAGAAGAGTTAATTTTAGCAACTGTAAATTCAAACTTTCGATTGATAAAGGAGTTTTGTAATTTAGTAGAGCAAATTGAATTTGATAAATTATTCTCAGAATTAAATGCTGTTTTAGAAAGAGAAATTGGAGAAGAGGTTTTTCAATCTGAATTTGTAAATAAACTCAAAAAATTTTTAATAAGGATTATTTTTAGTATTATTGCAATTTTAGTCAATAAAACCATTGATAGTATTGGTTCAAGTAAGGTTCTACCAATTTTCAAAGAATTATTTAATGATAAAGAATCGCCTTTAGTTTATTTAATTGAAAAAGGCATTGAAATGAGGTATATGCACTATTTAAATTATAATGAAATAAGTTCGAAATTAAAATCTAAAGAATTATCTAATATCGTAAAATCGAATTTAGAACTATTGATTTATGAATATATTTCATTTCAAAGCATGACTAATTCAAAGAGGCAGCAGTTGTACAGGCTTTTATCAGCAAGGTCTGGAGATAGAATAAGCGATTCTATTTCTAGCCAATTGAATAAGAAAGAATTAGTTGATAAAATATTAAACGATTAAACTCATTGATAGGTTTCATTTATTAATTCAAGTTTTGACAATTAAATCAAAATGTGTAGAAGAAATAAAATTGTTAGAAATGATAAACATGAATAAAATGATATAATGAATGGTCCTTTTGAGAAGTAATACTTAATCCCCCTAATCATTTCGACTAGGGGGAATTTTCTATCTTGCCTCCAACTCTTTTCCTTGCGGTAAGGTTGTTACAATGTTTATGGTAGCGGAATTAGTTCCTGTTTGATTTTTCTGTCGAGTCCGTTCTGAAAAATCTTGGCGAATATCATTTAGGACTTGCAAGATAACTTTTTCAGGGGCTGTTGGGTCATAACTTATTTTATTGACCAAGTGGCTATAGAGTAGAGTGTAGTGTTTGAGAGCTGCTTTTCGGACTTCAAGGCTGTTTATCTTTTCACGCGTGCTGGTGTCTTGACTTCTATTTAGATAGATACGATAAGCACTTTCATGACTTTCTCGAAGATTTGCAACAGCTTCATCCAACAGCAGTAGGCTAACATCTTCTGAGTAGGGCGACTTTGCCAGTCGAGCTAGCAGGGAATCGATCAAAGCAGACGATTCTTGCATGTTGCTAGACCGTGTATATTTGTATAATTTGATGAGTTCTTGCAGGCGGTGATAGGCTTGTAATTTCTCTGGTGTTCGCGTATTTTTAAAGAGTTTTAATCCATTGACAAAGGCAGAGTAGTCGGCCTTCCGATTCTTTACGGCCTTGTTTAGGTCGCTAGTCATGTCTGAACCACGTTTTTGTTTTATACTTTTTTTCAACATGGGCAAGGATTCTTCTAACTGATTGATGAGGTCAGTTACCATAGAATCATTGGTAGATGAACGATACTGTTTCAAGGTATCTACACTACTAGTGATGAGTTGTGTAAATTCTGCTTGATTCAATCGTTGTGTATATAAAGGGATTCTGATTTTCATTTGTGTTCCTCACTATCTTTTTTGTGGTCATCTATTTATTCGTAAATATGTAGGAGAAAAATATGAAATAGAAAAAAATTTTTTAAAAACTTGTCAAATCATACGGTTTTCCTATAATACAATTTTATTTTTTAAAAATTACATCGAAATACAATGATATAAATGTTTAAAAGTAGCAAATCAGTTTGATTTGCATATTTAAAAATTGTTTTTGAAATAAAATCATTGGTTTGGCTTGTTTTCAAATTGAAATGATATGATCTCAGTTTGTTTATTGAATACCTTGCACACATTTTTCTTTGTTTAGGCAATTCCGTGGTACAATAAAGTATCAACTATTGGAGGTTTTATATGAAATGGAATAAAAAGTTAGCACTTGGTGCTGTATTAGCCACCAGCCTAGTCACCTTGTCTGCCTGTCAGTCAATTTCTAACTGGTGGAAAAATACCAAGGAAGAATGGATTGGTTTGGAGATGACGTTACGGACATACGATGAAAATTCTCAATTGATAGATGAAATGTCTGGTAAGTCCCTATCGATTTCGCGGAATCAGGAATTTGACTCGGTGGATGCCGAAGGCTATTCAAATGCGGATTCGTCTGTCTTGAAGGTGACACTTGGGAATTACGAAATTGACCACGTAGGCTCATCATTGATTGCAGCAGAAGAAGGTTTGGAAGACTTGTATGCGAAATATCAGACCACAGTAGATATTGCAAATTACGATCGTGCAATTCCGCTTGTTAACCGTATGGTATCTAGTCTCAAAAATGATTTTACAGGTAAGGCAAAGGTGGTTTTGATTCGTTCGCAAAACGGAACCCCGCTTGCTACTTATGTAGGTGATAAAGTATCTCTTTATGCATCTGATGCACCTAAGACTTCTGAACTCTTGATTGATGGCAAACGGTTAATTATCTACCGTTGTGATTATACAATTTATGATAGAGAATTATTGGAGAACTAGATGATAGACATTCGTTCCGCAAGGATAGAGGATGCTACAGACCTTGTGGCAATTTATGCTCCTTATGTAGAAAAGACCGCTATTACCTTTGAAACAGAAGTGCCGACTGTCGAAGCCTTTGCGAGTCGAATTGAAAAGACCTTGGAGAAGTTTCCCTATCTGGTCGCAGTTGAAGAGGGCGCTCTTGTTGGTTATGCCTATGCTTCAACCTACTATGCCCGTGCGGCTTACGATTGGACGGTGGAATTATCTGTATATATCAAGCAAGAAGCACGTGGAAAAGGAATTGGAACTCTTCTCTACAATGCTTTGGAAAGGGAACTGACCGCGCGTGGTTTTAAAAATTTCTTAGCCTGTATCGCCCTACCAAACCCAGCCTCTATAGCACTCCATGAAAAAAGGGGATATGAACAGGTGGCGCATTTTAAAAAAGTTGGTTATAAATTTGATACATGGCATGATATTGTCTGGCTTCAAAAATCTCTTGTAGGTAAGCAAAATGAAAATTGAAGAATTAGAAAAACGCTTGTTGGCTGTGGCGGATGCCAGTCAGGCCCAGCCTATGAAAGCCTATATGAAGAATCACTTTGATTTCTTAGGTGTTCGGACACCTGATCGACGGAAAGTTGCTAGGCAATTTTTCAAAGATTTTAAGGCTCAGGGAATTGACTGGGAATTTGTTGAGGCTTGCTGGTCTAAGCCCTATCGTGAATTTCAATATATCGCCATTGATTACCTGGTCACCAAGAAAAAAGACTTGGTTATAGCTGATTTACCCCGTTTGAAAAAACTGGCTCAAAGTAAGTCTTGGTGGGATAGTATTGATGGATTAGATAAACTAGTCGGTAAGATTGTTTTGGACAATCCAGAGGCAAAGCAGACAATCTTGGAATGGAGTCTGGATGATGATTTCTGGTTGAGACGGATTGCCATTGACCACCAGTTATTGCAAAAAGAAAAGACGGATACGGAACTGTTGGAACAAATCCTGATCAATAATCTCAATCAGACTGAATTTTTTATCAATAAGGCAATCGGCTGGAGTTTGCGGGATTATTCTAAGACCAATCCTGACTGGGTGCGGACTTTCCTTGACAAATATTGTTCTCAAATGGCAGGCTTGTCCATCCGTGAGGCTAGTAAGTATATCTAGGAGGAGCCATGTCTAAAGTCTATGAATTTGAAGCCCGTATCCATCCGGTATCAGACAAGGGTGGAGCCTATGTCATCTTTCCCTATGATATACGAGAAGAGTTTGGCAAGGGGAGGGTAAAGGTACATGCCAGATTTGATGGTCATCCCTATGATGGCTCCATTGTCAATATGGGAGTTAAGGATGAAGCAGGCAATATCTGTTACATTATTGGCGTTCAAAAGGCTATTCGAGCGACTATTGGAAAACAGGCTGGTGATAGAGTACAAGTAACCATTCAAGAACGAATGGAGTAATCAGGCTTGCAAATCCTTGAGATTATGGTAGAATAGATTCATGCGATGAGCCGAGTAGTGGGTGGTGATTAAGGTTCAGCACGCTCCTAAGAGTTCGTGTCAACATCTCAGCGCAGTGGTTGATTGGCAGATTTGTTCGTGGTTTTCACTCCAAATCTGACCTAATCAACTGTGCGGGGGTGGGAAGACGAACTCTTGGTTGACTGGTTGAGTTCTTTCCCACTCCCTTCGACGCTAGGGAGGTCTTCATTAAATTGAAACGCAGGAGCGGACCTTGAATAGTTGTGTGAACCTTCTATTCTCATCGGAAACGATGCCCTTGCCCACCCTTGAGGTCAATGTCATTAAGTTAACTAACCTATCACATTTTGTGGTGGGTTAGTTTTTATGTTACACTAAAAATAAAAGGGGAAAAGTCATGCTAGATCAGATTAAAGCTCATTTACTTGATAGTATTAACGACATCGTTTCCACCGCAAACCAGTTTGTGCTTCATCCTGAAAAAGATT
>NZ_JAIJZQ010000018.1:0-47871 GCF_019754195.1 Streptococcus sp. 2018037 | reverse complement strand
AAAAATAGGGTTAAAAAACCTCCTTTTTGTGCGCCCTAAATACAAAAACTATTCCCGTTTTGTCATGAACTGCTCAGACGGGAATAGTTTCTTTAGCTACTTAAATGCTTAACTTAATGACATTGGGAGAAATCCTGGTCTTTTCTGTTATCGGAAAACAAATACCCCAGACAATTTCGAAACTATCTGGAGTTTATTATTTGATTTTCGCAGAGTATTACTCCACCGTCACCATGGCTTTAATCGTTTTGCGGTTGGCCATGTCTTTGTAGGCTTGGTCGATATTGTCCAGGCTGTAAGTTTGGGTGAAAACTCGACCTGGGTTGATGTCGCCTTTGAGAACGGCATCGAGCAAAATTTCCTTATCATAGGTTGTGACAGAAGCAGAGCCACCACCGATAATGATATTTTGAGCAAAGGTTGAGCCAAGGGCGTGGTTGTTGTAGTGTGGTACACCGACAAAACCGATGCGACCACCATTGTGAAGGACGCCGAGTGCTTGGTCAATGGAGGCTTCTGTACCAACACATTCGAGGGCAGCATCAGCGCCACCGCCAAGAATTTCACGAACTTTGGCGATACCTTCTTCACCACGTTCTGCTACGATGGCAGTAGCCCCTGATTCCAAAGCCATTTGCTGACGATCTGCGTGGCGACTCATCATGATAATCTGAGAAGCTCCGCGCATTTTTGCAGCGATGACGGCACATTGGCCAACCGCTCCGTCACCGATGACGACGACCTTGTCACCTGGTTTGACATCTGCAACACGCGCAGCATGGTAGCCAGTTGGCATAACATCTGCCAGAGTCAAGAGGGATTTTATCATGCCTTCTGAGTAATCACTTGGCTGACCAGGAATTTTGACCAAGGCCCAGTTGCCGTAGTGGAAACGAATGTATTGAGACTGGTAGTTGTTGCCCCAGTTGGTGTAGCCTGGATGGTTGTCACAAGTACCGTCAAAGCCAGCGCGACAGGCATCACAATGTCCGCAACCGTGTGTAAATGGAACAATCACAAAGTCACCAGGAACAAGGGTTGTAATATCCTCGCCTACCTCTTCAACGATACCGATGGCTTCATGACCAGAGTTGGTGTCACCATGGTCATGGTGAATATCTTCTCCGTAGCCCCAAAGGTCTGAGCCACAGACACAGGCCCGCACGACCTTGATAATGACATCATCCTTTGCTTGAAGGCTTGGTTTTTCGATTTCTGTAACGGTCATCTTACCGGCTTTTTCATAAATAGCAGCTTTCATATTCATCACACATTTACTTGTCAGTAAATATCCTTTCTGATTGATATGGAATATTATACACCTTAGAGTTCACTCTAAGTCAAGAAAAAAATGGGTTTGAATTCATATTTCCTTTGTGATAGACTAAGTGTATTGGAAAGAAAAGGAGAGATAATGACGGTTTTAGTTCCTTATAAACGCATGCCCATTTGGAATCAGGATACGGTTCCTCAGCATTTTTTGACCAAGCACAATACCAAGGTGGGTACTTGGGCAAAAATCAAGGTCTTGAGGGGTCAACTCAAATTTGAGCCGATCTCAGATCATAATGAAATTTTAGGAGAATATGTCTATGGTCCGACAGACGATATTCCTTTTGTGGAGCCACAGGCTTGGCATCGGGTGACCTTATTGACAGAGGATGCGGAGTTTTTCTTGGAATTTTTCTGTCAGCCAGAGGATTATTTTGCTAAAAAATATGACTACACGCGGACACATTCGGAAGTCTTAGAGGCATTGAAAATCATCAAGCCTTGTAGGGTTTTGGATCTAGGTTGTGGTCATGGTAGGAACAGTCTTTATTTGGCTCAGCAGGGGTTTGAGGTAACTGCTGTAGATAAAGATGTACCAAGTATTCGGACACTCTTGCAGGTCAAGGAAGTAGAAGATTTGGACTTGCAGGCTGGGACTTACGATATTAACTCAGCTAGTCTGGAGCAGGATTACGACTGGATTATCTCAACCGTTGTCTTTATGTTCTTGGAGCGGGAGCGGGTGCCAGCTATTATCCGCAATATGCAGGAGCAGACACGGCCTAGTGGCTATAACTTGATCGTGGCGGCCATGGATACGGAGGATGCACCCTGTCCGATGAATTTCTCCTTTACCTTTGGAGCAGGTGAGTTGAAGGAATACTACCGTGACTGGGAATTGGTCAAGTACAATGAGGATTTTGGTCAGCTCCATAAGCGTGACGAACATGGTAATTTCCTCAAGATGCGGTTTGCGACCATATTGGCTAGGAAAAAAGGATAAATATTTTTTTGAAAGCACTTGCAAGGGAGGTGCTTTTGCGTTACAATGTAGGTGCAAATGGGTAAATCATATTATACTCCACGAAAATCACCTTCTGGTTGGATAAGAGCCTTGTGTAAAATAGTCTCTGAGTTTGTATCTCTGGAGGGCGCCTACTTCTGATTTTCACAGAGTATCAGGAAAGGAGAAGTCTATGAAAAAGACTTTTGTTCGTATAGCCACATTTCTAATGTTGGTTTGCCTATTCCCTGTTCAACTTGTTCAAGCCTGTTCAGGCTTTATCATTGGGAAAGGGTTGACAACGGATGGTTCTATCCTTTATGGTAGAACGGAAGATTATCCATATCCACCAAATAATGGAGCGCACAATAAAAATTATATTGTGGTTCCAGCAGCAACCTATGCCAAGGGGGATATGTTGGTGGATGAATCATTCGGTTTCACAGCACCACACTTGGCAAATGAGTTCAAGTACACCTCTACGCCTGATGCGGCACGTGGGGATGGGTCAAACGGTAATTTTGGTGCGCATGGATTTAATGAAAAAGGTGTGTCCATGACTGCCACTGTTACAGCTATTCCAAATAAAAAAGTTTTAGCTGTTGACCCATTGGTAACTGCGGGGGGACTAGGTGAGGCCATTTTGATTGACTATGTTCTTCCTAGAGTCACCAGTGCGCGTGAAGGTATCAAATTAATTGCGAAGACAATTGATGAAAAAGGTTCAGCAGAAGGGAATATCATTGTTATTGCTGATAAGAATGAAGTTTGGTACATGGAAATTTTGTCAGGTCACCAATACGTAGCCATCAAATTCCCTGAAGACAAGTATGCAATTTTTGCAAATACTTACTATCTAGGTCATGTTGATTTTACCGATACAGAAAATGTGATTGCTTCTGCAAAGGTTGAAGAAGTAGCCAAACAGGCTGAAAATTATATGATGGTTGATGGGAAGTTCCATATTGCCAAATCATATGGACCTGAGAATTATGCTGATGGTGATCGTTCTCGGACATACGCTGGTATAAAATTGTTAGATCCAGCATCGTCTGTAACCTATGAAGATGGTGTGTATGATTTACTGCGTCAGCCAACAGACCCAAGTCGTCGCTTTAGTTTACAAGATACCTTTGCCTTACAACGTAACCGTTTTGAACATCTTCCAGAATTTCGTCCAGACGATGAAGCAGGTAAGGTAAAACAAGGGGATAACGGTGCGAATGATCAAGCGGCAGATGCGACTTATAAATACGCTCTTGGTAATGAAAACGTCATCGATGCCCATGTTTATCAGATTAATAGTAGCTTACCATCAGCCTTCGGTGGCACAGTATGGTTGGGCTTAGCTCAGACAAGGAATACACCGTATGTTCCATTTTATGGTATTGTGACTGATACTTATGAAGCCTTTAAAAATCGCTCAGCTTCTTATGATACCAATTCATGGTACTGGACGGTGCAAAATATTGATAAGATGGCCATCTCACACCCAGAGTTATTTGGTACATCAATTCAAGAAAAATGGATTGCACTTGAAAAAGAATGGATTGCTGCACAAGCAGCTCTTGATGCTCAATATGCTGGACTTTCAGAAGATGCAGCCGTAGCTCTGGCTCCAACTGTAACAGAGGCAAGCTTGGCTCGTTCAGCAGAAATTTTTGCGCAATTAAAAGCTGTTGAAGCTGAAATGATGGCAAAAATTGAAGCGGCAACAAGTCCGTCATCCAGCAGCACCGACTCATCAAGTAGTACTGAACCATCCACTAGTACCGAACCATCATCAAGTAGTACTGAACCATCGACCAGCATTGAGCCATCATCAAGTGGTACCGAAACTTCAACCACTTCAAGCAGTACAAGTCAGTCTACAAGTGCTTCTGACACAGGAGGAGCTACGGATACTTCCTCATCAAGCGGAACAGTAGTATCTTCTGATAAGAAAGTAACACCTACCAATAAAAAAGGTAAATCAAGTCTTCCTAGTACAGGTGAGCAAGTCAGCCTCTTGTTGGTGGCGCTAGGTGTTGCAGGAATTTTAACAGCAATTTTTCTTCATCGGAAAAAATCCAGTAAAGAATAAATGAATATGTAAAAGTAGGTTGGATTGATTTCAATCTACTTTTTTGAAACAATTTTGTTTACAAATGTAGTCGTTTTATGTATAATGTGATTACAAACGTAGTCAAAGGAGAAGGATATGAAACAAGCAAGCTATCCCATTCAAGGCATGACCTGTGCCTCTTGTGCTATGACAGTTGAAAAGGCTGTTGGTAAATTAGCAGGAGTAGAAGAGGCCAGTGTCAATCTAGCGACTGAAAAATTAAGTGTTAGCTATGATGAAAAGCTTTTGGGACTAGAGGATATTCGTCAGGCAGTTGAAAAGGCAGGTTATCAGCTAGTCGATAACTTGATGACTGAGTCTTATGACATTTCAGGCATGACCTGTGCTTCCTGTGCTATGACGGTTGAAAAAGCTCTTGGCAAACTAGAAGGTGTAGAAGAAGTCAGTGTCAATTTGGCAACAGAAAAGGCAACCATCCGTTATAGCCGTGATAGGCAAAATCCAGCTAGTCTTGAAAGAGCAGTAGAGCAGGCAGGTTATCAGTTGATCAGACCAGAAGAAGTGGAAGAGACGGTGGATAAGGGACCAAGCAAGGAAGACAGTCTTTGGCAACGATTTGTCTGGTCAGCAGCATTTACTCTTCCACTGCTCTATATTGCTATGGGGCCTATGTTGCCCTGGGGTGGGTTCCCATTACCAGCCTTGCTCCATCAACCGCTAGTCTATGCGGTCAGTCAAGTCCTCCTGCTCATCCCTGTCCTTTATATGGGACGCAGTTTTTTCCAAAAAGGCTTTAAAACTCTCTTGCAAGGCCATCCCAATATGGATTCCTTGATTGCCGTTGGGACTGGAGCAGCCTTGGTTCAAGGTCTTTTGATGATTGCTTTTCTTCTGATGGGGAAAGAAGTAGCCATGCACGGTCACCATCCAGAACTGTATTTTGAATCAGCTGCCGTTATCTTGACCTTGATTACCCTTGGAAAGTATTTTGAAGCTAGGTCCAAAGGTCAAACTTCTGAGGCCATTAAGAAGTTGATGAATCTGGCTCCCAAGACAGCCCAGGTCCTACGAAATGGGCAGGAAATACAAGTACCGATTGAAGATGTGGTAGTAGGTGACCAGGTCATTGTTCGCCCAGGTCAGCAGATTCCTGTTGACGGTCAAGTTCTAGAAGGCCAGACACGTGTGGATGAGTCTATGCTGACGGGTGAGAGCCTGCCAGTGAAGAAAGCTCTCGGCGATACTGTTTTTGGCGGTACCCTTAACCAGCAAGGCGCAATTACCATGCAGGCTACCAAGGTTGGTCGTGATACGACTCTGGCTCAGATCATTCGCTTGGTAGAAGAGGCTCAAGGGTCTAAGGCACCCATCGCCAAAATGGCTGACCAAGTATCTGCCGTCTTTGTGCCAGTTGTCATGGGCTTGGCTTTCTTGTCTGGTCTGGCCTGGTATTTCTTGGGGCAAGAATCATGGATTTTTTCACTTAGTATTATCATCGCCGTCTTGGTCATCGCCTGCCCTTGTGCTCTGGGTCTAGCAACTCCGACGGCTATCATGGTTGGGACTGGAAAAGGGGCAGAAAACGGTCTTCTGTTCAAGTCTGGTCAAGCTATTGAAACCCTACAAGGTGTGAATACCATTGTCTTCGACAAGACAGGGACTATTACAGAGGGCAAACCCCAGGTGACAGACATTCATCTCTTGTCTACTAAAAATCGTGAGCAGGTCCTCCAGCTGGCAGCAAGTAGTGAGCAATTTTCCGAGCATCCTCTGGCTCAGGCTCTCCTGCAAGCTGCACAGACAGAAAAGATTGATCTCTTGCCTGCCACTGATTTTCAGGCTCTTTCTGGCCGTGGTCTTTCGGTGACAATAGCAGAGCAGACCATCTATCTGGGAAATGAACGGTTGATGCGGGAACAGGGAATTGATGTTTCCCAAGGACCTGCAGTTGCGGAGGCATTTGCCCATCAAGCCAAGACGCCTGTTTTCCTAGCCAGCCAGCAAGAATTACTAGCAGTCATTGCCGTTGCCGATAAAGTAAAAGAGACCAGCCGTCAGGCTGTCCAGGCTCTGCAAGCCATGGGCTTAGAAGTGGTCATGCTGACAGGGGACAATGAAAAAACTGCCAAAGCCATTGCCAAGGAAGTCGGCATTGAGCAGGTGGTCAGTCAGGTCCTACCAGATGACAAGGCCAACCAAGTCAAGCTCTTACAAGAACAGGGCAAAACAGTCGCTATGGTGGGGGATGGTATCAACGATGCCCCAGCACTAGCTCAAGCCCATGTGGGTCTGGCCATTGGTTCTGGGACTGATATTGCCATTGAGTCTGCCGACATTGTTCTCATGCATAGTGACATTTTGGATGTGGTCAAGGCTGTTAAACTCAGCCAGGCAACCATGCGGACCATCAAACAAAATCTCTTCTGGGCCTTTGCTTATAATGTGATTGGCATTCCAATTGCCATGGGGCTGTTACATGTATTTGGTGGACCTCTGCTCAATCCTATGTTTGCAGGTGCAGCCATGGCTCTCAGTTCAGTATCAGTCGTCTTGAACGCTCTGCGATTGAAAACCTACAAACTATAGCAAAAATACCAGTCAAAAAACTGGTATTTTTGCTTATAAACGCTTACAATAAATATATTCTACTCTTCGAAAATCAAAATTATTCGTTGTCAACTCGCCTTGATGAACTCCAGTTCTATCTTCGGCTTCGTTTCCTAGACTACTTTTGATTTTCATTGAGTAATAAATGCAAGGGAGATGTCTATGACAACCTTTATTGGAAAACCGGTGACCTTGGTAGGTCCACGATTGCAAGTGGGAGATACCGCCCCTGATTTTGTCCTCATGGCCAATGACTTGAGCCTGAAAAGTCTGAAAGACTTTGGCAAGCAGACCAAGGTCATCAGTGTGGTGCCTTCTATTGATACAGGGATTTGTGATACCCAGACTCGTCGATTCAATCAGGAACTGGTTGATCGTGATAATACGGTTGTTATTACAGTTTCAGCAGATCTGCCTTTTGCCCAAAAACGCTGGTGCGGGGCTGCAGGTTTGGAAGATGCCATCACCCTGTCTGATTACTATGACCATGCCTTTGGTAAATCCTACGGTGTGCTCATGCGAGAGTGGAATTTGCTGGCGCGTGCAGTCTTTGTCCTTAATGCCGACAATGAAATCACCTATGTGGAATACCTGGACAATGTCAACGAACATCCAGATTATGAAGCGGCTCTGGAGGCTGTTAAATAATAATATAACGGTGCCTGAAAGGGCATCGTTTTTTGATGGAATATTTTTGTCTAATTTGATATACTAAATTCAATAATTCAAAGGAGGGTCTTTTATGGAAAAGACACAGATTATTCAAGACGTTTTGGCCCTCATTCAAGACTTGAATCAGGCCTTTCAAGCAGACAAAGTAGGAACAGCTGATGAGCAACGGTTCCAGCATAATTTGACAGAGACGACACGCATATTGTCGGAGGCCAAGTCGGTCACCAATACAGAACTGATTGCGATTGAGAAATTCTACCGTTCGACCAGTTTTTTGGTTGGACTGGGTGATCTGCGATTGAGTGAGAAAAGCAGGCAGGCTTGGAAGGCTTTTGATCGCTACTACTACCAGATCATCAGAGAAGAATTGAAACTCTATGGTGGCTCTGCTATTGCCCAAGTATAATAGATGATCAGAGAGGGTGAGAATCCCTCTTTTGTGCTATAATAAGTAGTAAGAATACAGTTGTTAGGAAGAGAAGAAGCGAGGTGTGCCATGTCCTACATCCAAGTAAAGAATTCGTCAAAATACTACCAAATGGGGGATGCGACCATTGTGGCAAATGACGGTGTGTCCTTTGAGATTGAAAAGGGGGAGCTGGTCATCATTCTTGGCTCATCGGGTGCGGGCAAATCCACTCTGCTCAATATTTTAGGTGGCATGGATAGCAATGACGAGGGGGAGGTTTGGATTGACGGTGTGGATATTGCCAAGCTTTCAAGTCATGAACTGACCAATTATCGTAGAGATGATGTAGGTTTTGTCTTTCAATTTTATAACTTGGTTGCCAATCTGACCGCCAAGGAAAATGTGGAACTGGCAGCAGAAATCGTCAAGGATGCCTTGGATGCCGAGGAGGTCTTGGAACAGGTCGGACTCGGTCACCGTATCAATAATTTCCCTGCTCAGCTTTCAGGCGGCGAACAACAACGTGTGGCCATTGCCCGTGCCGTTGCAAAAAAGCCTAAAATTCTCCTCTGTGATGAACCGACAGGGGCTTTGGACTACCAAACTGGTAAGCAGGTCTTGCAAATCCTACAAGATATGTCCCGCAAGCAGGGGGCGACGGTGATTATCGTTACCCACAATAGTTCCCTAGCCCCTATTGCAGACAGAGTGATTCGAATGCGGGATGCCCGTGTACACTCCGTTGAGTTACACGCAGAACCCCAGGATATTGCAAGCCTAGAATATTAGTGGGTGAAACTATGAAAAAGAAAATCTACTGGAAGGATATGAGACAATCTCTCCTTTCTTCCAAGGGGCGTTTTTTGTCCATATTTAGCCTGATGATGCTAGGAGCTCTAGCTTTGACAGGTCTGAAAGTAACAGCTCCCAATATGGAAAAGACGGCCCAAGCCTATATAGCCAGTCATCGAACGATGGATTTGGCAGTAATTTCAGGTCTGGGACTTAGTCAAGCTGACCTTGACGAATTAGAAACGATAGAAGGTGCTACTCTTGAAGCGGGCTACTTTAAAGATGTGGTTGCTAATGAAGGCCAGACTGCAATTCGGCTGTTTTCAGCTCCCAAGACCCTATCGACCTATAAGCTAGTAGAAGGGGAAATGCCCAGTCAAAAGGGGCAAATAGCCCTATCAGCTTCTTTAAAAAATCGTTACAAATTGGACGATACTGTTCAAGTGACGGAGTCTGATAAGGATGGAAAAATCTTGACACAGACAAGTTTTACTCTTGTGGGCTTTGTCGCATCAGCAGAAATTTGGGACAATGAAACCATGGGCATGGCTGCAAGTGGTGATGGGCAGTTAGGTGGCTATGGCCTTGTTAGTCAGGATACCTTCAAATCAGAAGTTTACACTATTGCCCGTATTCGCTATGATGATTTGGTTGATTTACCATATTACAGTCAGGCCTATCAAGACAGGTTGGACCAGCACCAAGAAGACTTAGAAAAGTTATTGGCTAACAATGATGAACAACGATTGGCAGCTATTCAGTCAGATGGACAGACAGATATTTCAAAAGGGGAAGAGGAAATTGCTCAGGCTCAATCCCAGCTTGAACAGGCCGAGTCAGAACTGGAAACAGGGGAGGAGCAATTAGCGACAGGTCGTAGAGAGTTTGCGCGTGGTAGGGCTAAGGTTGTCCAAACGGAAGCTGAATTACGAGCCGCCCAAGCCCAACTATTAAAAAATAAGTTTGAATTGGAAGAAAGTAAAAAGGAATTGGATGGGCGTAAGGCTCAATTAGAACAGACTGCTTCGTTTCTAGACGGCTATCAGATGGAATTAGAAACGTCAGCCCAGCAGTTAGAAAAGGCCAAGCAAGAATTGGATTCCCAAAATGCCCAACTGAGTCAGACCGCATCTCAGATTTCCACAGGGCGAGCTAATTGGTTTCAAGCTCAGCAAGAGTTAGACCTTGAAATTGCCAATCACTTGCAAGAAGGCCAAACCCTCTCAGACTATCCTGACTTGTTAGCTAGACAGGCAGGTTTGGATGTTGAGAAAAGCCGATTAGACCAAATGGAATCTGTACATGAGCAGGCCAACCAAGCCTATTTACAAGGTTATGATTACTATCAAACCAAACAAAATGAATACAATAGCAATCTAGCCCAGTACCAAACTTGGAATCAAGAATATCAGGCAGGTTTGGCCCGTTATCAAGCAGGTTTGAGTCAGTATGAACAAGGCATTGCAGCCTACAATAAAGGAGTAGAAGACTATGAATGGGGACTGAGTCAGTTAGAGTCTTCAAATCAACTGCTCCGTCAGGAAGAACTCCGTTTGGAGGAGGCTGATAAAGAGTTAAGTCAAGCTCAATCCCAATTTTCTGAAAAGAAAGCTTCGGCCAATCAAGAAATTAGCCAAGCTCAAACCGAGATTGCTCAGGCCAAATCCGACTTAAGTAAGCTGGAAAAAGCGCCTTATCAGGTCTATACTCGAACAAGCCTACCAGGTGGGGATGGCTATACTACCTATAGCAATGCGACTAGGTCTATTGCAGCAGTGGGCAATGTCTTCCCAGTTGTTCTCTACCTTGTCGCAGCTCTAGTGACCTTTACTACCATGGCCCGTTTTGTCGACGAAGAGAGAACCCAGTCAGGTCTCTTCAAGGCCCTTGGCTATACGAATAGACAGATTATGGCTAAGTTCATTCTCTATGGTTTGGCGGCAGGTCTGGCAGGAACAATAGTCGGCATAATAGCAGGTAATCTCCTCTTGTCTCCACTTATTTCCAACATTATTACGCAGACAACCGTGATTGGACCAGCTAAACTTCATTTTTATCCCCTTTGGACAGGTTTAGCCTTGCTCCTGTCTCTGGCTTCCTCGGTCCTGCCAGCTTACTTGGTGGCTCGTCGGGAACTGACAGAAAAACCTGCTCAGCTACTTTTACCTAAGCCACCGGTTACAGGCTCCAGCATTTGGATCGAAAAATGGCCGGCTATCTGGTCTCGTCTAAGCTTTACCCATAAGGTGACAGCCCGCAATATCTTCCGCTACAAGCTTCGTATGCTTATGACCATCTTTGGAGTAGCAGGGACCGTCGCCCTTCTTTTTGGAGGACTGGGTATCCGTTCCTCTATTTCAGGAGTTGTCCAACGACAGTTTGGGGAGCTGATCCATTATGATATGTTGGTGGTGGAAAATAGCAGAGCTACTGAGGAAGAGTTGGATAAGTTAACACATTTTCTTCAGTCAAATCAGGTTCGCCAATCCTTGCCAGTGGCTTTTGAACAGCTCAATCAAACGGTGGAAGAAAACAGTCAGAGAAAGAATCTATCGATTAGTCTCTACATTTCAGACCGTCGGGATTTTGGAAATCAAGTCAGTCTGGAAAGTTCGACAGGTCAGCCTATTAAACTGAGTGATAGGGGGATTGTTCTAACAGAAAAATTGGCGCAAATCTACGGAGTTTCAGTTGGTGATAAATTATCACTGACCTTGGAAGATAAGGAAGTTTCAGTCAGGGTAGAGGCTGTGGCTGATATGTACGCAGGGCATTTTATCTATATGACAGATAGCTACTACGAACAAGTGACTGGCAAGCAGAAGACTGCCAATGCCTATCTGGTTCAGTTGAAAGACAGTCAGTTGGGGCATATTCAGACTCTTGCAAGTCAACTCCTAGCGATGCCAGCAGTCAGAAGTTTGGTTCAAAATACTTCTCTTATAGACATGCTTACCACGATTGCAGGCTCGCTTCAGACCATCATGACCATTCTAGTCATTCTATCCATCTTGCTTGGCTTGGTCATTCTTTACAACCTTACAATTATCAATATGTCTGAACGGATTCGTGAATTATCCACCATCAAGGTACTGGGCTTCCACAATAAAGAGGTGACCATGTACATCTATCGTGAAACCATTGCCCTTTCGCTGATTGGTATGTTGGTTGGACTGGTTGGCGGTATTTATCTCCACAAGCTCCTTCTTGCCATGATTGGTTCGGACAGTATCCGATTCAATCCATCTGTCGGACTAGAAGTCTATCTCATTCCTATCTTAGCCATTAGTGGAATTTTGGTTGCTCTTGGTTGGCACATCAATCATCATCTGAGAAAGGTGGATATGTTAGAAGCACTAAAATCTGTTGAGTAATGTTTATCACACGGAAAATCCTAGTCACTGACTGGGATTTTCTATTATTCCAGCCCTCCCTAGTCCACTAAAACATACGTTTCATGCTATAATAGAGACATGAAAAAAAATAAATTATTATTAATCGATGGCTCTTCGGTAGCCTTCCGTGCTTTCTTTGCACTTTATAATCAAATTGATCGTTTTAAGAGTCCGACAGGCCTTCACACCAATGCTATCTACGGCTTCAATCTCATGCTGGACCACATGATGAAGCGGATTGAGCCGACCCACATTCTTGTGGCTTTTGATGCTGGAAAGACCACTTTCCGTACGGAGATGTATGCAGACTATAAGGCAGGTCGTGCCAAGACTCCAGACGAATTCCGTGAGCAGTTTCCTTTTATCCGTCAGATGTTGGATGCCATGGGAGTCAAGCATTACGAACTGGATCAGTATGAGGCAGATGACATTATCGGTACCTTGGACAAAATGGCAGAGCGGACAGACATTCCTTTCGATGTGGCCATTGTTAGCGGTGATAAGGATTTGATCCAGCTGACTGATGAGAACACCGTAGTCGAAATTTCCAAGAAAGGCGTTGCCGAATTCGAAGAATTTACCCCAGCCTACCTCATGGAAAAAATGGGGATTACCCCTACTCAGTTTATTGACCTCAAGGCTCTAATGGGAGATAAGTCCGATAACATCCCTGGGGTGACCAAAATCGGTGAAAAAACAGGTCTAAAACTCCTGACAGAATTTGGTTCTTTGGATGGTATCTACGAAAACATTGACAGCATGAAGGCTTCTAAGATGAAGGAAAACCTGATTGCTGATAAGGAGAAGGCCTTCCTATCTCGTACACTTGCTACCATTGATACTCAGGCACCAATCGAAATTGGTCTGGATGACATTGTTTATCAAGGTCCTAAGGTGGATGAACTGGGACAATTTTATGATGACATGGGCTTCAAGCAATTAAGGGCTCAGTTAGGTACGACCAGCTCGCAAGAGGAAGCAGTACTCGATTTCCAAATCGTAACGGAAATCAGCCCCGCTATGCTCAAACAAGACCAGTTTTTCTATTTTGAAATCTTGGGTGAAAATTATCACCGAGAGGATTTGGTTGGTTTAGCTTGGGGGGATAAGGAGAAAATCTATGTCGGAGGGCCTGAGCTACTTGATAGTCCAGTCTTGCGTGACTTTTTAGAAAACCAAACCATAAAAACCTATGACTTTAAGCGTGGAAAAGTTCTTCTTGACCGAAAAGAGATTACGCTACTCCCAGCTACTTTCGATAGCCGTCTAGCCAAATACTTGCTTTCCACCGTTGAGGACAACTCCCTAACAACCATTGCCAACCTCTATGGTCAGACCAGTCTTGTTCCAGATGAGGCAATTTATGGTAAGGGTGCTAAGTTAGACTTGCCTGAACGCGAGGTCTTTTTCCCACACTTGGTACGTAAGGTTCAGGTTTTGATTGAGACAGAAGAGCCGATGTTGACCAAATTAGAAGAAAATCAGCAATTAGATCTTTTGTTTGACATGGAGTTGCCACTGGCAAATGTTTTAGCTAAGATGGAGATTGCTGGTATTAAGGTGGAAGCTGAGACTCTCAAAGCTATGCAATCTGAAAACGAAGTTTTGATTGACCAGTTGACCAAGGAAATCTATGAACTAGCTGGTCAGGAATTTAATATCAATTCGCCTAAGCAGCTTGGGACCATTCTCTTTGAAGATATGGGCCTACCGTTGGAATATACCAAGAAGACCAAGACAGGCTATTCAACAGCAGTGGATGTCTTAGAACGCTTGGCGCCAATTGCACCAGTTGTTTCAAAAATCTTGGAATACCGTCAGATTACCAAGCTTCAATCAACTTATGTAGTCGGCTTGCAGGATGCCATTTTAGAAGATGGTAAGATTCATACCCGCTATGTACAGGATTTGACACAAACAGGTCGCCTATCTTCGACGGACCCTAACTTGCAAAATATTCCTGTTCGTCTAGAACAAGGGCGCTTGATTCGTAAGGCATTTGTGCCATCTCTTGAAAATAGTGTCCTTTTGGCATCGGACTATTCACAGATTGAATTGCGCGTCTTGGCTCATATTTCTCAGGACCAGCATTTGATTGAGGCCTTCCAGCAAGGTGCAGATATTCACACTTCGACAGCTATGCGGGTCTTCGGTATCGAAAAAGCTGAGGATGTGACACCAAATGACCGTCGGAATGCCAAGGCTGTAAACTTCGGTGTCGTCTATGGTATTTCAGATTTCGGTCTATCCAATAACTTGGGGATTACACGTAAGGAAGCTAAAGCCTATATCGATACCTATTTTGAACGCTTCCCAGGAATTAAGAATTACATGGAAACCATTGTTCGTGAGGCACGTGATAAGGGTTATGTAGAGACGATTTACAAACGCCGTCGTGAATTACCAGATATAAACTCTCGCAATTTCAATGTCCGTAATTTTGCGGAACGTACAGCCATCAACTCACCGATTCAGGGTTCGGCTGCAGATATTCTCAAAGTAGCCATGATTAATCTTGACAAAGCTTTGACTGAAGCAGGTCTTGCGACACGTATGTTATTGCAAGTACACGATGAGATTGTTTTGGAAGTCCCAGTGGCAGAGCTAGAAACGGTAAAAGCCATGGTAAAAGAAACCATGGAATCGGCAATTAGCCTGTCTGTGCCATTGATTGCGGATGAAAATGAAGGTTCAACATGGTATGAAGCAAAGTAAGAAAGGAAAAAGTATGAAAAAATTAATTCTTTGTATTGGTCTATGTAGTCTTCTGCTCGCAGGTTGCGGAAAAGCATCGCAGAAGACTGAGAAAACACCAGCTTCTTCAGGTGAAGAGTTTTCAACCACCTTACCGATTTTGCAAGAAAAGCAAGATACTACGAATGAACAGTTCAATGTTTTAGCAAATGCAGAGCTTGTAGCTGTTAATAGTACACCACCTGCCGACGAAACACAAAAAGGCCACAAGATTTATGCGGCCAATAATGGTGTTGCTGAAAAAGATGAAAATGGGAACATCAAGGAATTTTTCCGTTATTATGATGTGCCATCTACTTGGACAATTAATGCAGAAAATACTAAGGATGAGACAGTCGCTGCAGTCTATGATGTTAAAGAAGGTTCCAGCAATTACATGGTCCAACTCTATAATATCAATGCTTTTAATCAGTCTCCATTGGAAGAAGGTCGCAATATGACGCCGGAGGAATTAGAAGCACGGATGGTTGAAACAAATCATTCTTTCAATGAAAAGACGGTTGTCACAATCAATGGTCAGGAATGGCAGGTTGGGCGACAGTTATTAACAGATCAAAAATTAGCTCGTCTGACTATTTATCGGATGGAATCGACAGCTGCTTATGACGACTCCGTGGTTGTTGGTTCAATCTATTATTCCTTAGATCCAGGAGATGATAAAAAGCGTACCAATCTTAAAAAGGTTATCGGCCAAGTTAAGGATGTTGTGTACCAAATTGCTAAAAAATAATCAGGATAAACAAGCTAAGTTAGTATAGTCTTTTAGTTTACTTTTAGTACTAGGCAACGAGCCGCAGGCATAACTGGAGTTAGGCAAGGCGAGTTAACGAAGTAATAAAAGAAATACTAAATGACGATAACTAGTTAGATTATTCTAGATGAACTGACAAGATTGTGTTATAGTGTTCTCTATTCATTAAGCTTTTATTGATTCTAACATTTAATATACATTAAAGGAGGTATCTATGTCTTATTCCTTCCAAAATCCTAGTCAGGACATTATCTTTGACTATTTGAAAAATGCTAAGACTATTGCGGTGGTCGGTTTGTCTAGTCGAGAAGAGACAGCAGCCTACCGCGTTTCCAAGCTCATGCAGGAAGCGGGCTATAAAATTATTCCAGTTAATCCCAAGGCTGCTGGTGGGACTATTTTAGGCGAGTTGGTCTATAGTAGTCTAGCAGAGATTGACCAACCTATTGATATTGTAGATGTTTTCCGCAGAAGTGAATTTTTACCAGAGGTAGCACAGGAATTTATCCAGTCGAATGCCAAAGTTTTCTGGGCTCAACTTGGATTAGAAAGTCAAGAAGCAGAAAAACTGTTGCGTCAGGCAGGTTGTAACGATATTGTCATGAATAAATGTATCAAGATTGAATATCTTGAAATGAAATAACAATACTAGTAAGTCGGGTTATATTTTTTTCACCGAAAAAGCAGCTCAATGAACCATTGAACTGCTGGATGACTCTAAGTGAGGAGCGCTTAGAATTGGAACAAATTACTACACATGGCGTAAAAATAGAAAGGAAGAAATCTGCTCCAATACCAAGCAGGCTAAATAGTCCTTTGTCGCTCCTCAGTCATAGTATAACACAATCCAACTGTTTGCACCAATTATTGATATATTTTTTTCTTAAATATCGACACAAAAACTTATATAAAAATAAGAGCAAATATCGCTCTTATTTTTATACGTAACTCATTTTCTTAGCCTGATCATCTAAAATTTCTTCATGGAAGTGCATTTGTGTAGCATAGTGATACGGCCATACATATAAACCTGCCAATCCAAATGTAATAATGACAAGAAGGAACCAACCAATGAAAGATAAATCAAGTGTAAAGCGTTTGAATTTGTAACCTTTCATCAACTTTCGGCTAGACCGAATGATTGAAAAGGCGCCTGTATATTCTTCGCGTTCCAATTGTTCAAACAAGATATATTCTACCTGTGAGTAAGCATAGATTTGTGGAATATAAAGAGCCAACCCTAAAAGGATAAGTAGGATACCTCCCATAGCCATTAGCCCCAGTATGGCAAGGATTTCCATAGGAAGCGCATTAGGATCCAAGGTTTGACTGGATGCAGCTATAATCGTAATCATCGTTCCAGCACCGATAAGTAGACCGATACCAAGGTAAAACAGGAGTCCCCAAAGGAAGAGCAAGAAACTTTTTAAAATGTAGGTTCGAAAGATTTTCCAGAAATCTTTATGATTGAAAATGCTCAAGGAATCTTTGAATGATGTGGTAGTTTTGCCCCCTTTGATGATATTGAAGATAGTCCATATGACTGATAATGACAACATTCCTAGTAGCAATCCGTAAAATATTGGAAACAAGGAGGTAGAAATAAAGTAGCTAGGACTAGCAAGTTCCTCAGCTGATACTCCAGCAAGGCTATTGCGAGAGAAAGAAATTAACTGAACGATAACAGAAATGGTGACGGGGATGACGGCCACTTGATAGATACCAGGTGTCTCGTTTAGCGTTTGGCGAGCCCGCTCACGTATATTAAAAATTGTAAACATCTACATAACCTCCTTATCTTAACATTGTAACATAATTCTAGATGACAAGCTAGGCTTTTTTTGATAGACTGGAAGGTGCTGTGGTATAGTCGTTTAGTTTGCTTTTATGAAGTACGGCAGAGCGAGTTCAAATACTCTAGTGGAGTGTTTGAAGTTGGAAATAGGGAGTGGGAAAGAACTAGACTGGTCAAAAAAAGTTCGTCAACAAGTCCTAGTTTTAAGTTGTTGAGCTGAAACAGTCTAACCCCAGATTGTTTCAGCCAATCAATCACTGCGCTGAGATGTTGACACGACCCCTGAGAAGCGAGGTTGGTCTTGAGCCCAACCTTTCGCTCGTCGAAGTAATCAAAGATAAACTAAATGACTATAATTTGTCAGTTTGTTGTGATGCGCCTATCTATTTACTGTTAAATAAGTAGAACACAAGGTAAATATCGCTGAAATAAGCGAGAACATTTAAGACACTCTGATGGATTAGACCATGCAAGATTAAATTCCTAGGACTGTTTTTCCTAGCGGGAGGTAAATAAAAGATGACAGATGTTCCAATCAAGTATCGCTTGATTAAGAAAGAAAAGCACACAGGTGCACGTTTGGGTGAAATTATTACCCCACACGGGACCTTTCCGACCCCCATGTTTATGCCAGTTGGGACTCAGGCAACGGTAAAGACCATGTCGCCTGAAGAATTGAAAGAGATGGGATCGGGAATTATCCTATCCAATACCTATCATTTGTGGCTTCGTCCAGGTGATGAATTGGTGGCGCGTGCAGGTGGTTTGCACAAGTTTATGAATTGGGATCAACCGATTCTGACTGACTCTGGTGGTTTCCAGGTTTATTCTTTGGCGGATAGTCGCAATATCTCAGAAGAAGGTGTGACCTTCAAAAACCATCTCAATGGTAGTAAGATGTTCCTATCACCTGAAAAAGCTATCTCTATTCAGAACAATCTTGGCTCTGACATTATGATGAGCTTTGATGAGTGTCCGCAGTTCTACCAGCCTTATGACTATGTCAAAAAATCCATCGAAAGAACAAGTCGTTGGGCAGAACGTGGTCTCAAGGCTCATCGCCGTCCGCATGACCAAGGCTTATTTGGTATTGTACAAGGTGCTGGTTTTGAAGATCTTCGTCGCCAATCAGCTCATGATTTGGTTAGCATGGATTTTCCAGGTTACTCTATTGGAGGATTGGCTGTTGGTGAAACACACGCTGAAATGAATGCTGTCCTGGACTTCACGACCCCTCTTTTACCAGAGAATAAACCACGCTACCTCATGGGGGTTGGAGCACCAGATAGCTTGATTGATGGCGTAATTCGTGGGGTTGATATGTTTGACTGTGTATTACCAACACGTATTGCGCGTAATGGAACCTGTATGACCAGTCGTGGACGTCTTGTAGTGAAAAATGCTCAGTTCGCTGAGGACTTTACACCGTTAGATCCAGAGTGCGATTGCTACACATGTAAAAACTATACACGTGCGTATCTCCGCCATTTACTTAAGGCCGACGAGACATTTGGTATCCGTTTGACAAGTTATCATAACCTCTACTTCTTGATTAATTTGATGAAGAATGTCCGTCAAGCAATCATGGATGACAACCTTTTGGAATTCCGTCAAGACTTTATGGAAAAATACGGTTACGGTAAAAACGGACGTAATTTTTAGATAAAACAGCCTTCTTTGTGGACTTAGCCTTGTTCTCATACTCAATGAAAATCAAAATCAGACTAGCTCCAAAGGTTTGGGGAACCTTTGGAGGTTGGAGATAGAGCGAACGTAGTTCGTTTCTACTTACGCAGATAGAACCCTGTTACTATTTTGTTTCAAGGTAACAGGCTGAAAGGCTCCACTGGAGCCTTTCACTCATCAAATCAAGTCAACAACGTCTGATTTTGATTTTCGAAGAGTATCAGTTACAGTTTCTCAAGATTTGGTTAGATACAAATAAATAAAGCATACGATTATGAAACTCCTCGGTAACATGATCGTATGCTTTTATTTTAATACTTGGCTTCACAGCACTTCTATTTAATGTTCTTTGAAGATCAAAATGAACAGTTGTCAACGAGCTTTGATGAGTGAAAAAACGATTGGTCCCCATTACCCTTCAAAATACAAAAGTTCTTTTGGTGTTTTTGTAAAGACTTCAAAGCCATTTTTGGTAACGTAACCACAATCCTCGATACGAACACCAACTTTTCCAGGGATGTAAATACCAGGCTCGACAGAGAAACACATACCTTCTTCGATGACCAAATCATTGCCTTCCATAATTGATGGGAATTCATGGACATTCATTCCCAAACCGTGACCGAGTCGGTGGTTGAAGTACTCGCCATAACCTGCTTTTTCAATCACAGAGCGAGCGGCATAGTCAATTTCACTAGCGGTCACACCAGGCTTAATCATATTAACTGCAGCCATATGAGCCTCTAAAGTTAAGTTGTAAATATCCTGTTTAAACTGGTCTGGCTTACCGACAGCGACTGTGCGCGTCATATCAGAGGTATAGCCCAAAGTTTCTACACCTAGGTCAAACAATAGCAGAGCGTCATTTTCGATTTTGTTTGTTGAGGGAATACCGTGTGGATTTGCGGCATTGTTGCCGGTTAAGACCATGGTCTCAAAGCTCATTTTTGAGATGCCTTGTTTCTTCATTTCAAATTCAATCTGAGCAATGATATCAGTTTCTGTTACGTTGAGTGAGATATTGTTAAACCCAACCTGCATAGCCTTATCCGCAAACTCTCCAGCAACCAGCATTTTTTCAATTTCATCACGAGACTTGATCAATTTCATAGCATTAATCAGAGGTGTAATGTCTGAAAATGGTTGGCTAAAGATAGACTGAAGACCATGGTAGCGGGTTAAATTCAAATTATCAAATTCTGCACCGATTGCTGAGAAAGATTTCTGTGGCAATTTGCTCTTGATAATCTGCCATGGATTTTCTGAGTCCATATAGCCGGCTACAGGAAAGTCAACAGTCGCAACCGCACGCTCTACATCCAAGGCAGGGAGAAAGAGTAGTGAGTCGTGGTCAGGCATAACAAAGAGCATCATGTGGCGCTCATGAGGATCGCTATGATAGCCAGTCAGATAATAGATGCTAACTGGATCAGAGAAGATGGCCAAGTCCATTTTGTTGGCTTCTAAGTAGGATTTAACATGATGTAATTTTGACATAGTGGAGACCTTTCTAGCATGTAGTGGTAAAAAAAGTGAAAGTTTCGTTTATTATATAGACTATTGTTCCAAAAAATGAAAAAAATTGCAAGTATTATCAAAAAAATGACGTTTTTCTCTTGAAAGTGGTTTCAAAAAGTGATACACTATACTTGAGTGAAAGCGTAATTTTCATAGAACTAGAACTATTGAAAGGGAGTACATAACGTATGTTAAACACTGACGATACGGTAACGATTTATGACGTTGCCCGCGAAGCAGGTGTATCCATGGCGACAGTATCGCGCGTGGTAAATGGGAATAAAAACGTAAAGGAAAATACTCGTAAAAAAGTATTAGAAGTCATCGACCGTTTGGATTATCGTCCGAATGCTGTTGCACGTGGCTTGGCCAGCAAGAAGACTACCACTGTGGGGGTTGTGATTCCAAATATTGCTAATGCTTATTTTGCAACCTTGGCCAAAGGTATCGATGATATTGCCGATATGTACAAATACAATATCGTCCTAGCAAACAGTGATGAAAATGATGAGAAAGAAATTAATGTGGTAAATACCCTGTTCTCAAAACAGGTGGACGGAATCATTTTCATGGGCTATCATTTGACAGACAAGATTCGTGCAGAGTTTTCACGCTCACGTACACCGATTGTTTTAGCTGGTACCGTGGATTTGGAGCACCAATTACCTAGTGTCAATATTGATTATGCTGCCGCTAGTGTTGATGCAGTTAATCTGTTAGCTAAGAACAACAAGAAAATTGCCTTTGTATCAGGGCCGCTTGTAGATGACATCAATGGTAAAGTTCGTTTTGCAGGCTACAAACAAGGCTTGAAGGACAACGGAATCGAGTTTAACGAAGGATTGGTTTTTGAATCCAAGTATAAATACGAGGAAGGCTACGCTCTAGCAGAACGTATTTTGAATGCCGGAGCAACTGCAGCTTATGTTGCAGAAGATGAGATTGCTGCCGGTCTATTGAATGGTGTCAGTGATATGGGCATTAAGGTTCCAGAAGACTTTGAAATCATTACAAGTGATGATTCCCTAGTGACCAAGTTTACTCGTCCAAACCTGACCTCTATCAATCAGCCACTTTACGATATTGGTGCAATTGCTATGCGCATGCTTACCAAAATCATGCACAAGGAAGAGTTGGAAAACCGTGAGGTAGTTCTTAACCACGGAATCAAAGTACGGAAATCAACTAAGTGATAAATATGGGAGTAGCCGGATAAGATATCTTATTACTCCGCACCCTCACTCTATCAAACATTATAATCATTTAGTTTATCTTTTATT
The DNA here is from genome assembly GCF_019754195.1 of Streptococcus sp. 2018037. Lineage (NCBI taxonomy): Bacteria > Bacillati > Bacillota > Bacilli > Lactobacillales > Streptococcaceae > Streptococcus > Streptococcus sp. 2018037. Next base: position 25,872 of record NZ_JAIJZQ010000018.1, on the reverse strand, counting down.
ACTTCGACGAGCGAGGAAACATTTCCAACCTAGAACAGCCTTTGGGCTGTTCTAGCAACCTGTAGCTATTGAGGCAAACTTGCTTCGACTTATCTCCAGCCTTCAAAGGTTCCCCGAACCTTTGAAGCGAGTACTAAAAGCAAACGAAATGGCTATACTAACCGAAAACTAAAAGATTATAAAAAATAAATATAAAGCCCTCGCTAGATGTATAAGCTTAGCGAGGGCTTTGTGGTTGATTTTAAGTCTGTCACACTCTGTAAGTTGTGCGAGATGTTGATGCGAATCTAGAGAAGCAGTACTGGGCTTGTTCTCATCCTTTAGAACTGTATCAGTTAGGTGATTATTATAATTTACGTTTACGTGTAAACAACGCAATTGCAAGCCCGATAATACCACTTGTCAATAACCATAAACTTCCTTTCTCACCAGTTACTGGTAAGATTTGCTTAGCAGTTTCGGTTTTAAATGTTGAAGTCTCCTGCTTATCTGTTTTTTCAGTTGTTGGTTTAGTGTTTGAATTTTCTTCGACTGTACCATTTTGGTTGTTCACATTATCAGATATCTGTTTTTTAGAGGTTTCGATATTTTCCTTATCTTTATTAGCTATTTGCCTTTCAGGTGTTACGGCATTGTCCTTCTCATTAACAGGCATCTGTTTTTCAGAGGTTACAACCTTATCGTTCACAACACTCGGCATTTGTTTTTCAGAGGTTTCGATATTTTCCTTCTCTTTATTAGCTATTTGCTTTTCAGGTGTTACGGCATTTTCATTCTCAACAGTCGGCATCTGTTTTTCAGAGCTTACAACCTTATCGTTCTCTTTATTAGTCATTTGCTTTTCAGGTGTTACGGCATTTTCGTTCACAATGCTTGGCATCTGTTTTTCAGAGCTTACAACTTCATTGTTCTCTTTATTATCTGTTTGCTTTTCAGGTGTTACGGCATTTTCGTTCACAACACTCGGTATTTGTTTTTCGGAGATTACAATATTATCGTTCTCTTTATTAGTCATTTGCTTTTCAGGTGTTACGGCATTTTCGTTCACAATGCTTGGCATCTGTTTTTCAGAGCTTACAACCTTATCCTTCTCTTTATTAGCCATTTGTTCTTGAGGTGTTATGGCGTTTTCGTTCATAACACTCGGCATTTGTTTTTCAGAGGTTTCAATATTATCGTTCTCTTTATTAGTCATTTGCTTTTCAGGTGTTACGGCATTGTTGTTCTCAACAGTCGGCATCTGTTTTTCAGAAGCTTCAATATTATCGTTCTCTTTATTAGCCATTTGTTCTTGAGGTGTTACGACCATGTCGTTCACAATGCTTGGCATCTGTTTTTCAGAAGCTTCAATATTATCCTTCTCTTTATTAGCCATTTGCTCTTCAGAGGCTTCAATATCAGTAATAATGCTATCCGTGGTTGGCGCTATTAACTTCCCAGGATTCAAAATATTCTCAAAGATTTGATCGCTATTTTCATAAGTCACTGTTGAGACTAGTTGTCCGTGATTGTTATCTTTCACAGTGATAGTGGCCTTAATATCTGATTTGTCATAGATAATATCGCCAAGTCCGCCATCAACTTCTGAAACAGTGTAGGTATAGGTTCCCTCTTTTGTAAATGTTAGGGCACTAAAGTTTACAGAACCATCTGCTTGATTACTTACCTTTTCGATTTCATCGCCTTTTTCATTTTTTAAAACAAATTCGAATTCACCGGTGTTTAAGGTACGTCCCTCGAGGACTTTTTTAATCGAAAGACTAGCAGCAGCTGGAGCAGGTGTATAGAAATTGTTAAAGACATTGTCATCAGCAATAAATTCAATCATTGCCTGTAATTGTCCGTTGTTTCGATCTTCTACAGTTATTTTTGCTACAATATATTTCGAATCATACTCAACACCACTAAGCTCATTTTTTACTTCTGAAATTGTATACCAATATTCGCCGGGCTTATCGAATGATAGATTTTTAAATCTAACTTGGCCCTCTTTTGTATTTTGAGTTGTATCAATAAGTTTCTCACTATCCACTTCTCTAAGCTCAAATTTAAATTCATTTTCTAGAAGTTCACGACCAAATAGTCGTACTACTGCTGGTATTTTGACATTAACCGCCTTTGAAGTAGCCTGTCCCCCATCAGGTTGTTTTGCGCTGATGATGGTATTTTTTACTTCTTGTGCCGATACATTATTCACTAGAGCAACAGTCCCAAATAATACTATTCCTGGTATTAGGAGCGATGTTCTCCATTTCTTAGTATTCATTATCCTTTTTTCCTTTCTCAAAGCATGATTTATGTAGCTAATTTGTGTCGTTATAACATGCAAATTTTACATCTAAAGTCCTCAATAAATTTTGAACGCTTAGTGCCAGAATGTGCACCATTCGTAAATTATAACATCTTCTAAAAAACATTCAAGCTGTCCTTCTGCTTTTAAAATCTGTTTTATATGTTTTTTATGTAATCATATATTTAGGATTATCTTCTTTAGTATTGGCTTTAATTGATACAAAATTCGTGTAGAATACAGTTTAAAATATGAAAAAATGTAAAAAAGGGCTATAATGGTATTATGAAAGTACTATTGTATTTAGAAGGTAAAACTGTTTTAGAGAAATCAGGAATTGGTCGGGCGCTTCAACACCAGATGGAAGCGCTAGATATGGCAGGTATTCCTTATACAACAGACCTGCTGGGAGATTATGATGTCATTCATATCAATACCTATGGTCCACGCTCCTGGTTATTGCTACATGCAGCCAAACGAAGTGGAAAAAAGGTAATCATGCATGGACATTCCACGAAGGAAGATTTTCAAAATTCCTTTATCGGTTCGAATACCCTAGCTCCTTTTGTGGGGAAATATCTAGCAAGCATGTACCAAAAGGCAGACTTTGTCATCACTCCTTCAGAGTATTCAAAAAAACTCATCCAGTCTTACGGTGTGACAACGCCAATTATAGCCGTTTCGAATGGTATTGATTTAGATAAATATAAGAAGGATGAACGTAAGGAAGCAATCTTTCGAGAGCATTTTAAAATTGAAGAAGGTCAGCCAGTTGTTGTCTGTGCAGGGCTCTACTTCCGACGTAAAGGAATTGAAGACTTTGTCAAGGTAGCCGAAAAGATGCCGCATGTCCGCTTCATTTGGCTCGGTTCAATCAATAAGTGGCTGATTCCGTCATATATTAGAAAAATTGTTGAGGGAGATCATCCAGCGAATGTCGAGTTTCCAGGTTATTTTAAAGGTGCTGTTTTTCAGGGTGCAATGAGCGGAGCGGATGCCTTTTTCTTCCCATCGTATGAGGAAACAGAAGGGATTGTTGTTCTGGAAGCTCTTGCTAGTCATCAGCATGTTGTTCTAAGAGATATTCCAGTTTACAATGGTTGGATTGACGAAAACGTTGCCGAATTGGGACATACAGTGGATGATTTTGTCGATTCTATTCAGAAAATCTTAGACAAGCAGGTTGATAAACGTGAGGCGGGCTACCAGGTTGCGGTTAGTCGCTCGATTGACAATGTTTCCCACCAATTGGTGGATGCCTATCGACAAGTATTGGAGATGTAAATGCGGATTGGATTGTTTACGGATACCTATTTTCCACAGGTTTCAGGAGTCGCGACTTCGATTCGGACTCTTAAGACAGAGTTGGAGAAATTGGGACATACGGTATTTATTTTTACGACGACAGATGAGGATGTGAATCGCTACGAAGATTGGGACATTATCCGAATTCCTAGCGTACCTTTTTTTGCCTTTAAAGATCGTCGAGTGGCCTACGCGGGTTTTACAGATGCCTTAAAAATTGCAAGTCGCTATAAACTAGATATTATTCATACTCATACAGAATTTTCTTTGGGGATTTTGGGGAAAATGATTGCCAAGGAACTAGATATTCCAGTGGTACATACTTATCATACCCAGTATGAAGACTACGTACACTATATTGCCAAGGGGAGGATTATTCGTCCCGGGATGGTTAAATATTTAGTACGGGCATTTTTAAAAGATCTGGATGGGGTAATTTGCCCCAGTGAGATTGTTGAAGATCTTTTAATGAGTTACAACGTTCCGATTTCTAAACGAGTCATTCCGACAGGAATTGACCTGGCAAAGTTTGATAGACCAGAAATTGGCAAGGATGAAACAGATGAGTTGCGGGAACAACTAGGAATTGCTAGTGATGAAACGATGTTGTTAAGTCTGTCTAGGATTTCTCACGAGAAGAATATCCAAGCAATCGTTCAGGCAATGCCAAAAATTTTGCTGGAAAATCCCAAGGTGAAGTTGGTCATTGTCGGAGGTGGACCTTATACAGATGATCTTCAGGAAATGATAGCGGAGCTTAATCTAGATGAACACGTCCAGTTGACGGGAATGATTGCTCCAAGTGATACAGCGCTTTATTATAAAGCTGCGGATTTCTTTATTTCTGCTTCGACCAGTGAAACACAGGGACTAACTTTCTTAGAAAGCTTAGCTTCTGGAACTCCTATTTTGGCACATAGCAATCCCTACTTAAAAAACGTTATAACAGATAAGATGTTTGGGACACTCTTCATTCGAGAACAGGAGTTGGCAGATGCCGTCGTTGAGGCAATTATTGCTACACCACCAATGAATCCATATGTACTTGATAAGAAGCTCTATGAGATTTCTTCTACGAATTTTGGGCGCAAGGTTTTTGAATATTATCTAGATTTGAAGATTTCGTATGATTTTAGAAAAGAACATACTAATCAAGATAGCGTAGCAGAAGCTTTGATCAAAGAGGCTATTTACCTACCGCAAAAAGTAGTAGTTAAATCAACAGACACAACAGCAAAAATATTGAAAAAATCAGTCGAACAAGTAAAATCAATCCGGAATTTCTTTGAATAATTTGGAGGTTTCAAATGGAAAAGCTTCGGAAAGAGAGTTGGAAGAATCTGGTTTTGGTAACTCTCATTGTTCTATCCATGTATGCAGGTATTTATCTGATTGCCTTTCATCTGATTAGTGACACCATGCTTTCTAAGGAGCTGGTGGTTGGGAATATATTGCTCTATACTCCCATTGTGTTATTCCTAACGGGTCTTCTTTATGGATTTTTTTATGGCTTTTCTCCTAGCCTTCTTGCCTTGGTTTTACTGCTTTATCCTGTAACCATCTTTTTCTTTAAGGAATGGATTATTCTCTATCAGATTGTCTACACCTTATGTGCTCTGATTGGAAATGGGATAGGAGCTCTGCTATTTTCTCTAAGAAAGAAAATGAGGAAAAATCCTTGAAAAATCAGGAAATCCTGTTATAATAGCTTTTAGAGACTTATCAATTCTAGGAAATCTTTGAGAGAGTGTGCGGTGGGTGCAAGCACATAGAGGATAGGATTGACACTACTCGGTATGATTTTATGCAAACATAAAAGGGTGGTTCCCTTATCGCCAATCTGAGGTAGCCAGGCTTTTTAGCGTGACTGCGAATGAAGGTGGAACCACGTTACGACGTCCTTTTGCGAGGGCGTCGTATTTTCTTTTTTAACAAAACAAGGAGATGAAGTTGACCAGCATTCCACAAGAAACGATTGACCGTTGCCTAGCCGTTCGCAAGGCTTACAGAGAGTTGGAGGTCAAGCACCACGACAAAGAGTGGTCCATTGAAGAAGACCTCTTGGCTTTGACCAATGATATTGGCAATATGAACCGCCTGATTATGACCAAGCAGGGTCGTTACTATGATGAAACGCCCTATACCTTGGAGCATAAAATGGCTGAAAATATCTGGTGGTTGATTGAATTAGCCGACCGACTGGATATTGATATTCAAAAAGAAATGGAAACCTTTTTAACTCAGAAAGAAGAGTTATTGGGGATTAAAAAATAAAAAAAGGAGATAAATATGATTCGTATTACTTTCCCAGATGGTGCTGTTCGTGAGTACCAAGCTGGTGTGACTACTTTTAAAATTGCAGAGAGCATCAGCAAGTCTTTGGCGAAAAAGGCTCTTGCTGGTAAGTTCAATGGTAAATTGATTGACACCACTCGTGCCATCGAAGAGGATGGTACGCTTGAAATCGTAACGCCTGACCATGAGGATGCCTTGGACATCTTGCGTCACTCAGCTGCCCACTTGTTTGCCCAAGCGGCTCGTCGTCTTTTCCCAGACATCAAGTTGGGGGTTGGTCCAGCTATTCAGGACGGTTTCTACTATGACACGGACAATGCGGCTGGCCAGATTTCAAATGAAGACCTGCCACGCATTCAGGAAGAAATGATGAAGATTGTCAAGGAAAACTTCCCTTCAGAACGCCGTGAGGTGACCAAGGAAGAAGCTCTTGAGATTTTCAAAAATGATCCATACAAGTTGGAATTGATTCACGAGCACTCTGATGACGAGGGTGGTTTGACCATTTATACCCAGGGAGAATACGTTGACCTCTGCCGTGGCCCACACGTTCCGTCAACAGGTCGTATCCAAATTTTTGAATTGCTCAATGTGGCTGGTGCATACTGGCGTGGTAAGAGTGAAAATCCGATGATGCAACGTGTTTATGGTACAGCTTGGTTTGACAAGAAAGACCTCAAGGCTTACCTGCAAATGCGTGAGGAAGCCAAAGAACGTGACCACCGTAAACTTGGTAAGGAATTGGATCTCTTCATGATCAGCCAAGAAGTTGGTCAAGGCTTGCCATTCTGGTTGCCAAACGGTGCAACTATCCGTCGTACCTTGGAGCGTTACATCACAGACAAGGAATTGGCTTCAGGCTACCAGCACGTATATACGCCACCATTGGCTTCTGTTGAACTCTATAAGACTTCGGGTCACTGGGAGCATTACTCCGAAGATATGTTTCCAACTATGGACATGGGCGACGGTGAGGAGTTTGTTCTTCGTCCGATGAACTGTCCGCACCACATTCAAGTTTATAAAAACCATGTGCGTTCTTACCGTGAATTGCCAGTACGTATCGCTGAGCTTGGTATGATGCACCGCTATGAGAAATCAGGTGCATTGACTGGTTTGCAGCGTGTACGTGAGATGACTCTCAACGACGGTCATATTTTCGTGACCCCTGAGCAAATCCAAGAAGAGTTCAAAAAAGCTCTCCAGTTGATTATCGATGTGTACGCAGATTTCAACCTAAACGACTACCGTTTCCGCCTGTCTTATCGCGACCCAGAGGACAAAGAGAAGTACTATGACAACGATGAGATGTGGGAAAATGCCCAGCGTATGCTGAAGGGTGCCATGGATGAAATGGGCGTGGACTACTTTGAAGCAGAGGGTGAAGCAGCCTTCTACGGTCCGAAGTTGGATATTCAGGTGAAGACTGCCCTTGGTAACGAGGAAACTCTGTCAACCATTCAGTTGGACTTCCTCTTGCCAGAACGCTTTGGCTTGACCTACATTGGTGCTGACGGTGAGGAGCACCGCCCAGTTATGATTCACCGTGGTGTTATCTCAACTATGGAACGCTTCACTGCCATCTTGATTGAAACCTACAAGGGTGCCTTCCCAACTTGGTTGGCTCCAACCCAAGTGACCATGATTCCAATTTCTGTGGAGGCTCATTTGGATTACGCTTGGAAGGTTGCCAAAGAATTGCAAGACCGTGGCGTTCGTGTACACGTGGATGAGCGGAACGAGAAGATGCAGTATAAGATTCGTCAGAGCCAGACCAGCAAGATTCCATACCAACTCATCGTCGGTGACAAGGAAATGGAAGACAATGCTGTCAACGTTCGTCGCTACGGAAGTAAAGCAACGCAAACTCAGTCTGTATCAGAATTTGTGGACCATATCTTAGCAGATATTGCTCGCAAGTCACGTCCAGCTGAAGCTGAATAAATAGAGCAAGAAGTCCGAAAGGGCTTCTTTTTTGGTATAATAGTCAAGGAAAGTGGTGGTAATAATGAAAAGAGTAATAAAAGTTATTGTAGGTCTGATGTTAGGAATTGTTGGTTTCTTTATTGTCATGATAGTTGGTTTGTATCTCTTATTTAGTCCCAGGGTGGCTAGTCGAGAGGAATTGATATCGTATCAGATGATGCTTGAACAGGGTATGGAGTCATATGGTTTCACTGGTAAGGTGGAGTTGACAAAATTTCGTCCTATAGCCATTGGTAACCCATGGGATGTTTTAGAGTATGATTATACTGAGGTTATAGACGGTCAGTCAATTACACTTCAATCCTCTGATACTTTGGTCAATAACCGAATTGAAGGACAGGAGGCATTAAACGGACTACTAAATATGACGGTCTATTTTGATGATAGTCCAAGCGGAATGTTGTATCAATTTGATGGTATCGTTGACCAAGCTATGTGGCATCAGCCGAGAGGTAAATATTTACTGAATCAGGCACAGCAGATATTTAAACTGATGGAAGAAAAAGATTTCACTTTGTTTGAAGTGGATGGTAGGCTTGAAACTCAGGATGAAAAACTGATAAAGTTTTATGAAAAGGTAGAGGAAAATCGCTATAATGGTCAGGCTTTTGCAGGTTTTTATGATATTAATTTAGACTGGCTCATGGAGGAAGAAATGGCGGTAATTGAAGTTGAATTTTTTAATAAGAAGGACCTTGGTTTAGAAAACGACTTAGTAGAGGAAGATAAATTACTAGCTGATTTAAAACAGAAAGTCGAAACATTTGACTATTCTAATGTGGAAGACGGAACCTATAGAATTGGTTTTCGTAGACCTGGAGTGCAGTCGACAAGTTTTTTCGTAACAATCAAGGTAAAAGATCATCATTATTTATTCTTAAAATAGTTGTTACAAACACAAAAACTCCCAACCAATTGGCTGGGAGGAATGTTTATTCAATACTGCTCGCCCAAGACTTGGCCACATAACGTGACAGACTTGAAATGGCAAAGTTGATAATGAAATAGATGAGAGCAATCATGAGGTAAAGGGCAAAAACTTGCTCTGCCTCAAAGTAGCGTCCCATGAGGATTTGACTAGAACCAAAGAGTTCTTGCAAGGCGATAACGGAGTAGAGGAAACTAGTGTCCTTGATGACCGTTACAATCTGCGAGATGATGGCAGGCAGCATCTTGCGAATGGCCTGTGGCATGATGATATAGACCATGATTTGCACTGGGGTAAAACCCTGTGATAAACCAGCTTCGGTCTGGCCCGGTCCGATGGCGTTGAGACCACCACGGATAATCTCGGCCATGGCTGCCGTGGTAAAAATAGTAAAAGCAGTAATACCAGCAGGTGTTGACTTCATTTGGAAGACCAAGAAGACAGTGAAAATCCAAAGCAAGTTTGGTACATTACGCACAAATTCGATATAGATGGTTGCAATCCACTTGAAGAGTGGATTTTTTCCGTTGCGCATGATAGCGAGAATCATTCCGAAAAGAATGGACAGGATTACCGAAATGCTTGAAATATAGAGGGTTAACTTCAAACCACTCCACAAGAGTTGGAAGGTTGAAGGTTTGAGTAATTCTAAAACATAATTCATCGTTCAACCTCCTATTAGTGTGAAAAGGCTGACTTATTCTTTTCTTCAATGCGTCGGCCCCAGCTTGCAACAGGGAAGCACATGATGAAGTAAAGGAAAGCAGCACCAGCAAAGGCTGGGATGTAGTTGGCATTCATGGCAGACCAAGATTTTGTCATAAACATAATATCAGCTCCAGAAATGATGGCAACAGTAGCCGTATTCTTAATCAGGTTTACTACTTGGTTGGTCAAAGGTGGAAGAATGGTCGGAATGGCCTGTGGCAAAATGATAATCCGCATGGTTTCAGCTTGAGTAAATCCTTGTGAAAGTGCAGCTTCAGTCTGCCCAGTCGGCACCGCCTCAATCCCTGCACGAATGACCTCTGCGATATAGGCACCGTGATAGAGTCCGACGCAGATAACAGCTGTCCAGTAGATGGACGGCATGAGAACATAATTTGAAATCAGTGGAAGTCCATAATAAACAATCATGAACTGAACCAAAAGCGGTGTATTTTGATAGTATTCAACATAGACACGTGCGATGATTTTTAAAACTTTATTTTTACTTGAAGAGAGACTACCAAAGACAATTCCTAAAAACATGGCCATGATAAAGGCCCCGACAGAAATGGCTAAGGTAAAGAGAAAACCTTGGAAAAAGGTTGGAAAATCCTTGAAATAACTGACCCAATTCTCCCAAGCGTAAGGACTAGTTGTTAAAACTGTCATATTGTTTCACCTTTCTATTCGTCAGTTTCTGTGACTGGTTTGAGGTCATTGGCATCATAGATGCTTTGTAGGCTACCATCGGCAGTCCATTTTTCTACGAGACTATTTAAGTAGTCGTTAAGGTCTTTGTTAGATAATTTAGTAACAATCCCATAGTCAGAAGCTGAGAAGCTAAAGTCCATGAGTTCAGATTTTGAGCTGATATACCCAGAAAGGATAGATTGGTCTACAGAAAATGCGTCTGTACGGTGAGCACGTAGCGAGACAGAGAGTTCTGGATAAGAACCAAGTTCAGCAAAGTTTACTGAAATGCCATACTTATCTGCTAGTTCAGAGATGAGGGTACGTGTAATGGAACCCTGAGCTACACCGATTGTCTTTCCATCCAGGTCGGTAAATGTCTTGACTCCACTATCCTTATTGACCAAGAAGCCAACGGCATCTGTGTAGTAAGGAGTTGTGAAATTGTAGAGTAACTTGCGCTCCTCGGTGATGGTAAAGGTTGCGATGACCATATCTACTTGACCGTTATCAAGAAGCGGTCCACGAGTTTGGGCAGTGACCGGAGTAAATTCAATATCTACACCTAATTCATCAGCAATTTTGCGAGCGATGTCAATCTCCATTCCCTCAAATTCACCAGTATCAGGATTTTTGTAGCCAAAGTTAGGGACGTCCTGTTTCACTCCGACACGGAGCACGCCCCTATCAATGATAGCTTGAACCTGATCACTATTAGTGATGGTTGCGGGTGTTTCAGTTTGAGCTACTGGTTGTTTTGCAAAAACGAGAAGAATAAGTCCGAAGACTAATAATCTAATTGCAAAGAAAATATTGATTTTTTTCTTGTCCATAGACTACCTCCTAGAGTTTTACCTTATCAGATTCATGGTTGATAATCTTACTGAGGAATTGTTTAGCGCGTGGTTCGGTTGGATTGTCAAAGAATCCATTGACATCTGTCGTGTCTACTAGAACTTGGCCTTCAGCCATAAAGATGATACGATCAGCTACTTCACGTGCAAAGCCCATTTCGTGTGTTACGACAATCATGTTCATCCCGTCACGTGCCAATTTTTGCATAACTGCAAGTACATCGCCGATAGTTTCTGGGTCCAAGGCAGATGTTGGTTCATCGAAGAGTAGAAGCTCAGGTTTCATAGCTAAGCCGCGAGCGATGGCGACACGTTGTTTTTGGCCTCCGGATAGCATAGCAGGGTAGGAATCCTTCCGATCCCAGAGGTTAACAAACTCAAGATACTTTTGAGCGTTTTTTTCAGCCGTAGCTTTATCGATTCCCAAAACCTTAATAGGTGCCAAAGTAACATTTTCTAACACGGTTTTGTGTGGGTAAAGGTTAAAATGCTGGAAAACCATGCCAACTTCTTTGCGAAGTGATACGAGCTCTTTGATAGAAGTAGAGGAAATATCATGTCCGTTGACAATGAGCGTTCCTTCATCAATTGCCTCTAAACCGTTAATCGTGCGAATGAGAGTAGATTTTCCGGATCCGGAAGGTCCAAGGAGAACGACAACCTGTCCAGGTTCGAATTCCAAGTTGATATTGCGTAGGGCGTGGTAGTCGCCATAGTATTTGTTGACATCTTTAAATTCTACTAAAGCCATAAAATTCTCCTTGCATAGTGTTTTTTAGGTATTCCCATCTTAGCATTGCCTATATACAATGTCAAGTAAATTCTGACAATTTAATGTATTGTATGTTACAAAATATGACATATCTGTGTCAGGTGGTTTTGAAATATGAATTTTTTAGGTAAGTTTGATATAATAGAAGAAATAAAGCAAAGGTAAGATACTAATGAAAAAAATATTAATTGTAGATGATGAAAAACCAATCTCAGATATTATTAAGTTTAATATGACGCGTGAGGGATATGAAGTTGTGACAGCTTTCGATGGACGTGAAGCCTTGGAAGTATTTGAGGCTGAGTTTCCTGACATTGTCATTTTGGACTTGATGCTGCCAGAATTGGACGGACTAGAGGTGGCTCGAACGATTCGTAAGACCAGCAATGTTCCAATCTTGATGTTATCTGCTAAAGATAGCGAATTTGATAAGGTTATCGGGCTTGAAATCGGGGCGGATGATTATGTGACCAAGCCCTTCTCTAATCGTGAATTGCAGGCGCGTGTTAAGGCTCTTCTTCGTCGTAGTGAATTGGCAGAAACGCAGACAAATATTGAGTCAACAGGAACTCCAGAGTTGGTGATTGGCGATTTGGTCATTCTGCCTGATGCGTTTGTCGCTAAGAAGCATGGTAAAGAGCTGGAGCTGACCCATCGTGAGTTTGAATTGCTCCACCATTTGGCCAAACACTTAGGTCAGGTTATGACTCGAGAACATCTATTGGAAACAGTATGGGGTTATGATTACTTTGGTGATGTCCGCACGGTGGATGTAACGATTCGTCGTCTGCGTGAGAAAATTGAAGATACACCAAGCAGACCAGAATACATTCTTACTCGTCGCGGAGTAGGATATTTTATAAAAGGAAATGATTAATCAATTACGTTATTTAATGACCACGGCAGAATTTTGGTTTGTTGTCATTTTGATTGGCTTTCTAATTGCTCTGACGGTCCTTTTGATTGAAAACTATCGGGATAATAAGCAAATTAAACAACTCAATCAAAAAGTCAATGCCTTAATTGAGGGGAATTATGCAGATGTGTTAGACATGAGGGGAAGTCCTGAAATCACAGACATGGCGAATTCTCTTAATGATCTGTCGGAGGTCATCCGCTTAACTCATGATAATTTAGAACAAGAAAAGACACGTCTGACTTCCATCCTGTCCTATATGAGTGACGGTGTTATTGCTACAGACCGTATCGGACGGATTATCATGATTAACGATATGGCCCAGAAACAGTTGGGGCTTTCTAGCCAAAAGCAGGAGCAGTATCACCTGCTAGAGGTTTTAGATTTATCAGACCGTTATACATTGAGAGATTTGTTGGCTCAGACACCTGAGATTGTGATTGATCACACCAATGAAAACGAAGAATTTTTGACTTTACGCGCTAATTTTGCAACGATTCGTAGTGAGAGTGGTCTGATTTCTGGCTTGGTTGTCGTCTTGCATGATATGACCGAGCAGGCCAAGGAAGAACGGGAACGTAGGCTCTTTGTGTCAAATGTGAGTCATGAATTGCGTACGCCATTGACTTCCGTCAAATCCTATCTAGAGGCTCTGGATGAGGGAGCGCTGACGGAGTCTGTTGCACCGAGTTTTGTTAAGGTATCCTTAGATGAGACCAACCGCATGATGCGGATGATTACAGATCTCCTAAGTTTATCGCGTATTGATAATCAAGTTGGTCAGATAGATGTCGAACTGATAAACTTTACTGCTTTTGTGACCTTTATTCTTAACCGTTTTGACCAAATGAAAAATGCTGATTCTGATAAGGTCTATACGATTGTTCGTGACTATCAAATCAGTCCTATTTGGGTTGAGATTGATACAGATAAGATGACTCAGGTTTTGGATAATATCTTAAATAATGCCATTAAATATTCGCCAGACGGCGGGACAATTACCTTCAGCATGAAGACCACAGATAGCCAGTTGATTGTGTCCGTCTCAGACGAAGGTCTGGGGATTCCGAAAGCAGATTTACCTAGAATTTTTGACCGATTCTATCGCGTGGACAAGGCACGATCTCGTGCCCAAGGTGGTACAGGTCTTGGTTTAGCTATTGCAAAAGAAATCGTGAAACAACATAAGGGCTTTATCTGGGCTAAAAGCGAATATGGTCATGGCTCAACGTTTACAATTGTCTTGCCGTACAGCAAGGACATCGCACTAGATGAGTGGGATGATTCAGATGAGGAAGAATAGGAGAAGATGATCGGAAAAGGTTTTAATTATAGTATTTTAGCTTCGGGGTCCAGCGGGAATTGTTTTTATCTGGAAACAGATAAAAAGAAAATCTTAGTGGATGCTGGCTTATCAGGGAAAAAGATTACCAGTCTTTTGGCGGAAATTGATCGAAAGCCTGAGGATATTGATGCTATCCTGGTAACGCATGAACATAGCGATCACATCCATGGTATCGGTGTTTTAGCACGTAAGTATGGGATGGACATTTATGCCAATGAATTGACCTGGCAGGCTATGGAGAGCAAATTGGGCAAGATTGATGTGGCTCAAAAACATATCTTCGAATTGGGTGCTATGAAGACTTTTGGCGACCTAGATATTGAGTCCTTTGGAGTTAGCCATGATGCTGCATGTCCGCAATTTTACCGTTTTATGAAGGATGACAAATCCTTTGTTATGTTGACGGATACAGGCTATGTCAGTGACCGCATGGTGGGTATTGTGGAAAATGCCGATGCTTATTTGATTGAATCGAACCATGATATTGAAATTTTGCGCTCGGGTTCTTACTCATGGAATTTGAAGCAACGAATTCTATCCGATAAGGGCCATCTTTGTAACGAAGATGGAGCTGATGCCATGATTCGCTCGCTTGGAAATCGGACCAAAAAGATTTACCTAGGGCATTTGTCAAAGGAAAACAATATCAAGGAATTGGCTCACATGACCATGGTTAATCAGTTGGCGCAGGCTGATTTAGGTGTTGGAGTAGATTTCCAAGTCTATGATACCTCGCCAGATACAGCGACGCCCTTGACCAAGATTTGACAAATTCATTGAACTTGTTTAGAATAAATATATAAAATACGTGAGGTGAAGTTACATGAATAATTAAGCTACTTATTAGTCGTTCTTAAAACTTGTGGTGTGGTTATATTAACCGATAATACAAGAGATAAGACTGCTCATAAGGGCTTACTATTCGTGTGACTTTTCCATAGGAGAGGTCATGTTTTACATGGCTTTTTTCTGTGTTCATTTTGCAGAATAGGGGCTCTTTTTGTGAAGAAAAGAGGTCTATATGGAAGTAATGAAATGTATTCAATTAGAGAAGGAATTTGCGGGACGCAGTTTGTTTACAATCAAGCAGTTGAGCCTTCAAGCTGGTCAAAAGGTTGGTTTGGTTGGAAATAACGGTGTTGGCAAGTCTACTTTTTTGAAAATCTTACTGGGACTGGATAGGGATTTTGCTGGTCAGATTGAGGTAAAAGCAGACTGGGCCTATGTATCCCAGTTACAGGAAAGGAGCTCGCTTTCAGGTGGGGAACAGGTTTGGAAGTCTATTCAAGAGGCTTTTGCCCAAAGACCACAGTTGTTAATCATGGATGAACCAACTGCCAATCTGGATCAAGAACACCAGGAAAAGCTAATCAAACAAATCAAACGCTATCGTGGCAGTCTACTGGTTGTAAGTCATGATCGGCATTTTCTCAATCAAATAGCCAGTCACATTTGGCATTTAGAAGAAGGAAGTATTCAGGTCTATACAGGGAATTACGAGGCGTTTGTAGAAAGTCGCCGGGCTAGGCGAGAAGGACAGCAGGAGGCCTATGAAGCCTATCAGAAAAAAGTCGCTCAACTAAAAAAAGCCCAACAAGAGCGTCAGGTCAAGGCTCAGAAGATGGGGAAGAAAAAGAAAGGTGTTTCATCATCTGAGTGGAAAGTCAGTGCTTTTATGGGATCCTATGACAGTCAAGCCAAGTCTATGGCCAAGGCTGCCAAGCATTTGGAAAAACGGATGGAGCGTCTGGACAAGGTTGAACAACCTAGAAAGGAAACGTGGGTAAAGATGGAAGCGAAAGGTGCCTTGGATACTAGTCTTCACAGTCTCTTTCGCTTACAGGCTGGTCAGCTCTGGATTAGGGAAAAGTATTTATTTGGTTTCCCTCAGATAGGGATGACGTTTGGGGAGAAGTTAGCCTTAGTGGGGGCGAATGGTTCTGGAAAGACTAGTTTTGTCCAAAAAATATTAAGGAAAGAATTAGCAGGCTATTATAACCCTAAGTTAAAAATTGCTTATTTTGCACAGGATTTGATAAACCTTGATGAAGAAAAGACTGCTTTTGAAAATGTTAGTTGTACCTCTCTTCAAGATAGGATGACGATTCTCAATTTATTAGGTATGTTAGGACTTTCTTACGATAAGGCTCAGCAGAAGGTAGCAAATCTGTCTGGTGGTGAGCGTGTTCGTCTCTCCTTAGCTAAGGTATTGTTGGCGGATGCAAATCTTTTGATATTAGATGAACCGACAAATTTTCTAGATATGGCAGCTATTGAGGCTTTGGAAACATTCTTGAAAGAATATGAAGGAAGTGTCCTCTTGATTTCCCATGATCAACAGTTTGTGGAAACATCTGTTCACAGTCAATGGGAGATAGTGCAAGCTTGTCTCGTGAAGAAATCATAAGAAAATATTTTCTGAAAAGGAGGCTCTGTCTAAAAAATATTTTTTGCCTGTGGTATAATAAGAAGGATATTTCTAGAATGAGGTCTTTGAAGTGAAAAAAAGAAAGAACAAGCCTTTGGAACACGATGGAAATTTTATTTCCCTTCGTTTAAATATTTTATTTTCTATCGTGATTTTCCTTTTCCTAGTTTTGATATTGCGTCTGGCAGATATGCAGATCATCAATCATGATTTTTATAGTAATAAGCTGTCTACTGCCAGTCAGAAAATCATCAGCAATGGCTCTATCCGTGGGCAGATTTACGATGCGCAGGGAAAACCTTTGGTTGAAAACGAGATTCAGCAGGTCGTCTCCTTCACACGTCCCAACAAGATGTCTGCTCAGGAAATGAAAGAAGTAGCTAATAAACTCTTGCAGTGGGTCAATGTTTCAGGCGTAACAATTACTCAACGTGATAAGGCTGATTATTATTTGGCAGATGAAGAGGTTTATCGTCAGGTAGTCGAGGCCTTGCCAAAAGATAAAAAATACGATTCCGATGGTAACTACTTGAGCGAATCAACAATTTATTCGAATGCAGTTGATAGTATCCCTGCCGAAGCATTACAATATTCTGAGAAAGACAATAAAGCGATTGAACTGTTCAAGCAGATGAATAGCGCTACTTACTTCTCTACTGTTAATTTGGTAACGGATACTCTGACTTCTGAACAGGTTGCTCATATCGTAGCCAATGAAAGTCAACTTCCAGGTATTTCAACGACCAATAACTGGCAACGGACGATTTTACCAACTTCCCTCAGCTCCATTATCGGTACAGTAACGAGTGAACAGGCTGGTTTGCCTGCAGAAGATGCAGAATACTATCTATCCAAGGGCTACTCTTCAAATGACCGTGTGGGAACTGCCTACCTCGAGAAACAATATGAAGAAGTCTTGCAAGGTCAACGTGAGAAAAAACAAATAAACCTGGATAGAAATGGAAATATCGAAAGTATTGAGACAATCCAAGAAGGGCAGCAGGGAAATAATATTAAACTGACTATTGATTTAGCCTTTCAAGATGGGGTCAATGCTATTTTGAAAAAATACTTTGAAAGTGAGCTAGCTACTGGTAGTGCGCTTTACTCGGAAGGTGTTTATGCAGTTGCATTAAATCCTTCTACAGGTGCAGTGCTTGCTATGTCAGGATATAGTCACGAAAAAGGCTCAAGTACTATTACGGAAGATGCTCTTGGTACGATTACAAGTGTCTTTACACCAGGTTCCATCGTCAAAGGAGCGACAATTAGCTCTGGTTGGGAAAATGGAGTTATCAGTGGTAATCAGGTTCAATTAGATGAACCAATCTATTTTGCTGGTTCAGCTCCAATTACCTCTTGGTATGGGGCCTATGGTAGTTTTAATATTGATGCGACAGAGGCTCTAGAATATTCTTCTAACGTCTACATGGTTAAAATTGCCTTGGGGCTACTTGGTCAAACCTACTCAGCTAACATGTATTTGAATGATGGTGATACATTGAAAAATGCCATGACTAAGCTTCGTTCGACTTTTGCAGAATATGGTCTTGGTGCTTCTACAGGTATTGACCTTCCACTCGAATCTACAGGATTTTTACCAGATAAGTATACGACAGCCAACTTTATTACCAACGCTTTTGGACAGTTTGATAACTATACACCGATGCAGATGGCACAGTATGCAGCGACCATTGCGAATAATGGGACACGGATTTCTCCTCACCTCGTTGAGGGGATTTATGGGAATAATGCCCAAGGTGGTTTGGGAGAATTAATTGAGACCGTATCTGGTAAGGAGATGAATCAGGTTAATATCTCCGCTGAGGATATGTCTCTTCTTCGTCAAGGTTTCTACCAAGTTGTCAATGGCGGTGGGCGCTTTAATACAGGTAGTGCTATCGGTCGTGGTGCGGCCGTGACCATCAGTGCCAAGACTGGTACAGCCGAAACCTATACAACAACAGCTTCAGGAGATGTGGTTACTGCGATCAACACCAACGTTGTTGCCTACGCGCCTAGTGATAATCCTCAAATTGCGGTAGCAGTTGTCCTACCAAATTTGACCAATCAAAGTTCAACAACTACTAAAACAATTACTCAAGAAATTATCAATTTATATCACTCACTTCACCCAATGAACTAAGGAGGCTTATGCTTTACCCTACACCTATTGCTAAGTTAATTGATAGTTATTCTAAATTGCCAGGTATCGGTATAAAAACGGCTACCCGTTTAGCTTTTTACACTATTGGCATGGAGGATGATGTCGTTAATGAATTTGCTAAAAATTTATTGGCAGCTAAGCGAGACCTATCTTATTGCTCCGTTTGTGGTAATCTGACAGATCAGGACCCCTGTGCCATTTGCCAGGACTCAACGCGAGACCAATCTACTATTTTGATTGTAGAGGATAGTCGAGATGTTACGGCTTTGGAAAATATTCAAGAATACCACGGTCTTTATCATGTCTTGCATGGCTTGATTTCTCCCATGAATGGTATCGGACCAGATGATATTAATTTGAAAACCCTCCTCACTCGCCTGATGGACAATGAGGTTACAGAAGTTATTGTGGCGACCAATGCAACAGCAGATGGAGAGGCTACATCTATGTATATCTCACGTGTCCTCAAACCTGCGGGAATCAAAGTAACCCGACTAGCTCGTGGCTTAGCGGTAGGCAGTGATATTGAATATGCAGATGAAGTGACCCTGTTGAGGGCTATTGAAAACCGCACAGAGCTATAGCTGCTCTGTAGTTAGATACGTTCCTAATTTTAAGATAGGATAGATATGATTTGTTAAATTATGCTATACTAAGAGTAGTAGCGTTGATACAGGAAGGAAAATATATGTCAAAAGAAACCTTGATTTTACTATATGGTGGGCGTTCTGCAGAGCGTGAGGTATCCGTTCTGTCTGCCGAAAGCGTCATGCGTGCCATCAATTATGATAAATTTTTTGTCAAAACCTATTTCATCACACAAACTGGGGACTTTATAAAGACGCAAGAGTTTTCTCAAACACCGTCTGCCGATGAAAAACTCATGACAAACGCGACAATTGTTGAAGAGCAAAAAATCCGTCCGAGCGATATTTATGAAGAAAAGGCAGTCGTTTTCCCTGTTCTTCATGGACCAATGGGAGAAGACGGGTCAATTCAAGGTTTCTTGGAAGTGCTTCGTATGCCGTATGTTGGTACTAATATATTGTCTTCCAGCGTTGCTATGGACAAAATCACTACCAAGCGTGTTCTTGAATCAGCAGGAATCTCCCAAGTACCTTATGTGGCAGTTATCGAGGGTGAAAATATCGATGAAAAGATTGCAGAGATTGAAGGAAAATTGACTTATCCGGTCTTTGTAAAACCAGCTAATATGGGGTCAAGTGTCGGTATCTCAAAAGCTGAGGATTTAGCTGGCTTGCGTAAGGCACTTGATCTGGCCTTCAAGTATGACAGCCGTGTCCTCGTTGAGCAGGGTGTTAATGCGCGTGAGATTGAGGTTGGTCTTTTGGGAAATGCTGACGTGAAAACGACACTTCCTGGCGAAGTAGTCAAAGACGTTGCTTTTTATGACTACGATGCCAAATACATCGACAACAAAATCACAATGGAAATCCCAGCTAAGATTGATGAGTCTATCATGGATACCATGCGGGACAATGCTGCCAAGGCCTTCCGTGCTATCGGTGGTTGTGGCCTTTCTCGCTGTGATTTCTTCCTGACTGAAGACGGAGACATCTTCCTGAATGAGCTCAACACCATGCCAGGCTTTACTCAGTGGTCTATGTATCCACTCCTTTGGGATAATATGGGACTTGTTTACCCAGACTTGATTGAAGAGCTTGTTCGTTTGGCCAAGGAAATGTTTGAAAAACGTGAAAGTCATTTGATTTAATGAGAATGAAAAGGATTGGAAAATTTCCAATCTTTTTCTAGTTCACATTCTTGCAAAGGTTTGCAAAAAGGAATAAAATGGAACATGTTCTGGAGGTGTTTATGTATCAAACGACAGTAAGAGGGGAAGGTCTGTTTCAGGCAGTTTCTCAAGGTTATGGCGAATCGGTTCGTACCTTTGGGGTGACGGAGAAGGGGGAGACTCCAGTTAGTCTAGTTAATATTGGCTTAGCTGCCTGTATCACCATGTGTGTGCAGGGCTATTATGCCAGTCAAGAAGGCAACAAAACCATGCCTGTTCAGGTGGAGAGTCGCTTGGACAATCAGCGTTTTGAAGTGTTGATTGGAATTGGAGAGTCGGTTTCAGCGCAAAAGCAGAAAGAGATTCTTGCCTATGTGGAAAAGAAATGTAAAGTCAAAGCTCTTTTGAGGGAAGACTTGAAGTTTGAGACAAGTTTTTATGTCTTAGAAAGTGTGGAGTAGATGTTTTTAGCAATTGAAGAAATGCGACAAGGTTTATGAGATGAAAGATGGTGTCCTCACTCAAGTTCGATAAAAAGTGGTATAATAGAAAGATACTGGGTAAATAAATCAGTCCACTTTTCAAAGTTTGAGTCAACATCTCAGCGCAGTGGTTGATTGGCAGATTTGTTCGTGTATCACACTCTAAATCTGACCTAACTACTGATGCGAACTGTGTTCGCTTTATTTCCAACCTCAAACTGTCTCCCAGACAGTTTGAGCTGTGCGGGGGCGTGAAGACGAACTCTTCTTTGAATGTTTGAGTTCTTTCCCGCTCCCTTTTTAGTTTATTGGAGAAAACAATGAAATTAACCCTACACGAAGTCGCTCAGGTCTTGGGCGCAAAAAATGATATTAGTCTTTATACCGATACTGCGCTCAACAAGGTTGAGTTCGATAGTCGACTCGTCACAACTGGCGACCTCTTTGTTCCCCTCAAGGGGGCGCGTGACGGTCATGACTTTATTCCAGTGGCCTTTGAAAATGGCTGCGCAGTAACCCTTTCGGAAGTCAGCCTTGATGTTCCCCACATTCTAGTAGATGACTGCTTGGCTGCGCTTCAACAATTAGCGGCCTACTACCTAGAGAAAACAGGGGTAGAAGTCATTGCCGTGACAGGATCAAACGGTAAAACGACCACCAAGGACATGATTCACGATGTTCTAGCGTCAACTTACAAGACTTACAAGACACAAGGCAACTACAACAACGAAATTGGTCTGCCTTACACCGTCCTCCATATGCCTGACGATACAGAAAAACTGGTCTTGGAAATGGGCCAAGACCACTTGGGGGACATCCATCTCCTATCTGAAATTGCCAAACCAAGTCTATCAGTTATTACCCTTTTTGGTGAAGCCCATCTGGAATTTTTCGGCTCACGCGAAGAGATCGCCAAAGGAAAATTACAGATTGCGGACGGAATGATAGCTGGTAGTAAGCTTCTGATCCCAGCTGATCCGATTGCGGACAAGCTCTTGCCAAGCCATGTAGAACTCATTCGCTTCAGTGAGCAGGCTGATTTGCAGGTGACCAGTCTGGTCGAGTCAAAAGATAGCCTGACCTTCACCGTCAACTTTATGGACGGCGACATTTTCCTCCCAGTAACAGGCAAGTACAATGCCACCAATGCCATGGTAGCAAGCTATGTGGGCAAGACCTTGGGTGTGCCTGATGAGGCAATCAAGTCAGCCCTAGCCAGTCTTAACTTGACCCGCAACCGCACCGAGTGGAAGAAGGCGGCAAATGGAGCAGATATTCTCAGCGATGTCTACAACGCCAACCCAACGGCCATGCGCTTGATTTTGGAAACCTTTTCTAGCATTCCAGCCAATGAAGGCGGCAAGAAAATCGCGGTTTTAGCAGACATGAAAGAACTGGGTAGCCAGTCCGTCAATCTCCACAATCAAATGATTCTGAGCCTGTCGCCTGATGTGCTAGACACCGTTATTTTCTACGGTCAGGATATTGAAGGTCTGGCTCAGTTGGCTAGTCAGATGTTCCCAATTGGAAAAGTCTATTTCTTTAGGAAAAATGCAGAGCAGGACCAATTTGAAGACCTGGTGAAGCAAGTCAAGGAAGTCCTTGGTGGGAAAGACCAAATCCTCTTCAAAGGCTCTAATTCTATGAAACTTGGAAAAGTGGTGGAAGAATTAGCAGAATAGGAGAAATAGAATTGTCAATCCTAGATGAATTGTTTCAACATGAAGATATTCAGCCACATTTAATATATAAAGAAATAAAGGCAAAAGATTATCTTTTAGATGAGGGTCAAGTCTCGCATATGATTTATCTTGTAAAGTCCGGTGCGTTGAGACTGTGGCATAACCATGACGGAAAAGACATCACTATTCAGTTTTTCTTTGAGGGTGATTCGGTTTCGTCTCTTGAAAGTTTTTTAACGAAGACAGAAAGTATTTATAGTCTTCAAGCTATTGAAGATACTGTGGTTTATTGCCTAAATCGGCAGCTATTTGAAACATTTTTACTAGAACACCCAGAGTATTATCACTCTTTGACAATACTTTTAAGTCAGAAAATGATTAAATACAACCATCTTTTTCTGTCACGAATAAAAAACTCACCTGAGCAACGATTTTTAGAATTGGTTCAAGAAAAATCTGACCTGTTATGGAGAGTTCCAGATATTTATTTATCTTCTTACCTAGGAATAACTCCTGTATCACTTTCTAGAATAAAAAAACGACTGACTTAACATTTGTTAATGTCGGTCTTTTTAGATTGTAATATACTGGTTGTACCTTGAATGATAAACAAGGAACAATAAAAAAACAGAGGAGAAATTTCAATGAAAACAACAATTGTCTATAACCATCCCTATGAAAAATCATATAATCACGCTATTTTAGAAGCCAGTATAGCTGGTGCTCAAAAGGCGGGTAGTCAAGTGCAGGTTATTGATTTAGATGCAGAAAAGTTTAATCCTGTGATGACTAGTGAAGATTTGCTCGGATTTGTGAAACATCAGCAGGTGGACCCACAAGCCCAAGCCTATTCAAAGCATATCGGAGAATCAGGCCATCTCATCTTGATTTTTCCAATCTGGTGGGAGTTGATGCCAGCGATGATGAAAGGCTTCATTGACAAAGTTATTTTTCCAGGAGCATTTTACGACTACAAAGCAAATGGCTATAGTATGCAGGCACGTCACGAGAAGCTAAAAACTATCACCATAATCACAACTATGAATACCCCTAAATTTTTGTATCAACTAATTTATGGGAATGCCATCAAAAATGCGTTAATCAAGGGAACATTTCAGAAGACAGGTTACAAAGATGTGAAATGGATGAGTTATAACATGGTAAAAATGGTTGATGATAGAAAGAGAAAATCTTGGCTAGAGCAGATTGAAAAACGGATTTATCAACGTATTCAACAGTGATAAGTCAATCCTCTTCAAAGGCTCCAACTCCATGACTCTTGGAAAAGTGGTGGAAGCAATAGAAAAGTAGAGAGGTGAGACCTCTCTTTTTTAGCAAGTCTTGTCAAAATACCGAAAAGTTGATATACTGATTCCTGGGGAAAGAAAGGAATTTAATAAGATGAGTGATTTTTTTAGTAATCAGATTTCTGAAGCACCGAACTTGGACGTATTGGAACATCTGTTTCTCATGATTATTTGGTTTTTCATGCTCTATCTTTGTTTTCGTTGTTACCAAAAGAGATGGTTTCATACTGTTTTTTGGTGGCTTCAATTTATACAGATTGTCTCCCTCTATACTTGGTATATTATGGCTGATTTTTCTATTTCTGAGAGTCTTCCTTTTTATCATTGTCGCTTGGCTATGCTCTTTATTCTTTGGGCTAAGCCCGGACCTCTGAAACGTTATTTTGCTTATCTCGGTCTTTTCGGATCGCTTTCGGCCTTTATTCATCCGGTATTTGATCCATTTGCTTTCCCGCATCTAACCTTCTTTACTTTTGTTATTGGCCACTACGCCTTGACTGTTAATTGTATGTTGTACCTGTTATCTGATTTAGAAGGGGAGATGTTGAAAGGAAAAGAGGTGGCGAAATATACGCTTATTATGAATATGCTGATTCTAGGAGTAGCTCTTTTAACTGGCGGAAATTATGGATTTTTGAGACAGGCACCTTTAGTGAATACTAATAATCTTCCTTTGAATTTCTTCTTGGTAACCTGTCTGCTCTGTTTCTCTATTTTGAGTATACAAGCTATGGTGATTACTTATTTGAAAAAAGAAAGCAGACAAATGGATTCGCAGATACTGAAAAAATAAGACGGGGCAAAAAGTCCAATGTCATTAAGTTAAGCATTTAAGTAGCTAAAGAAACTATTCCCGTCTGAGCAGTTCATGACAAAACGGGAATAGTTTTTGTATTTAGGGCGCACAAAAAGGAAGGTTTTTAACCCAATTTTTTAACTATTATGATATTCTATAAGTGAAGCTTACGGGAGCCTGGCTTTTTATCTTTCTTTGGAAGGTTCGATTAGGTTGGACGATGGATAAATGTTTGGCAATGTAGGTTTCCAATTGGAAGGAAGTGAGTTCAGTTCTAAGAAATTTTCGACAGGCATAAACAGCGTCTGAAAAACAAATTTTATAAGTCTGTTTTAACTTTGATGTTTTAATGGTAACGTGTGAGGTTAGCCATTTACAAACATTAAAGTTGATAAAGCGAGCGTAGATTTCTTGGAGAATCCCTTCCTTCTTTTTCGCGTGAAAATGAGTCAGACCGATACTATATTTTAGGTCACGAAAACTGGTCTCTATGCCCCATCTGTAGGCATAGAGATCTTTTAATTTTTCTGGAGAATAATCGGTGTTTGTCACCAAAGTTTCAAAGAAACCCAGCTTGATTTCGAGACGCACCATTCGAAAATGAAGTTCGTAAAACTGGAGTGGATCATTTTTTCGGCTAGAGCTTGGTAGAAAGTCAAAGGGTGAGTGATTAGGTAAACAGCGATAGTGATTAGGTAAATTTTGATACTGTTGTTTCATCTCATTGGTCTGTTTCCGGCAGATGTTTAGGTCAAATTTTTCATCAAAACAAGAGGTGTCAGGGAGGTTAAATCCTGACTTCATAGAATGATTCCCGTCACGAATACGGATAATATAGGACCAATTTCTTTCTTGACAGTGTGCCATGACATTGTAGGATTCATACCCTCTGTCCATAATAACTAGAGCTTGCTCGAAAGGGACAGCTCTCCATCATATCAATAAAAGCCGCACGCTCATCAAACTCCCGATTATCCTGAATCCGTAAATCGTGATAAATCTCTTGTTCAAGATTGTAGAGAGCATTGATATGAATGAGATTATAGGGAATGTGATGTGGTCCAGTTTGAAAAGAGGTCGTTTTATCAGAACGATTTCTTGGTAGAATCACATC
This sequence comes from Streptococcus sp. 2018037, assembly GCF_019754195.1. Classification (NCBI taxonomy): domain Bacteria; kingdom Bacillati; phylum Bacillota; class Bacilli; order Lactobacillales; family Streptococcaceae; genus Streptococcus; species Streptococcus sp. 2018037. The sequence continues at coordinate 51 of NZ_JAIJZQ010000018.1, read as the reverse complement.
ACTACCATCAACAGCTAGGATAGGAAGGTTGTGAGAGATTGGAATTTTAGA